>JBIIIA010000478.1:0-2739 GCA_044235195.1 Thermoflexales bacterium | reverse complement strand
CGGCGCTCGATGAAATCGACCGGCGCGTGCTGCAGCTCGAAATCGAACGCGAAGCGCTCAAGCGCGAAACCGACGACGCCAGCCGTGAGCGCCTCGGCCGCATCGAATCCGAAATCGCCAGCGAAAAGGAAAAAGGCAACGCCCTGCGCGCGCAGTGGGAACAGGAGAAATCCGCCATCCAGGAAGTGCGCAGCGCGCGCGAGCAGATCGAACAGACCAGCGTGCAGATCGAACAAGCCGAACGCGACGCCGATCTGGGCAAGGCAGCCGAGCTGCGCTACGGCAAACTGCGCGATCTCGAGGCACAGGTTCACACCGCCCAGGACCGGCTGGCCGAGCTGCAAAAAGGCAACCCGCTGCTGAAGGAAGAAGTCGGCGCCGAGGAAATCGCCGCCGTCGTCGCACGCTGGACCGGCATCCCGCTCACGCGCCTCGTCGAAGGCGAACAGCACAAGCTCACGCACATGGAAGACCGCCTGCGCGAGCGCGTGGTGGGCCAGGACGAAGGGCTGCGCGCGGTCAGCAACGCCGTGCGCCGCGCGCGCGCCGGCCTGCAGGATCCGAACCGGCCGATCGGCTCGTTCATCTTCCTCGGCCCGACCGGCGTGGGCAAAACCGAGACCGCGCGTGCGCTGGCCGAATTCCTGTTCGACGATGAGCGCGCCATCGTGCGCATCGACATGAGCGAATACCAGGAAAAACACACCGTCTCGCGCCTGATCGGCGCGCCGCCGGGATACATCGGCTACGACGAAGGCGGCCAGCTCACGGAAGCGGTGCGCAGACGCCCGTACGCCGTGGTGCTGTTCGACGAGATCGAAAAGGCGCATCCGGAAGTATTCAACGTGCTGCTCCAGCTCCTCGACGACGGCCGGCTGACCGACGGCCAGGGCCGCACGGTGGACTTCAAAAACACCGTAGTGATCATGACGAGCAACCTGATCACCGGCGCCGGAGAAACGCTCACGCGCGAGGAAATCATGCGCCGGCTGCAGGGATTCTTCCGGCCGGAGTTCTTGAACCGCATCGACGAAATCGTGATGTTCCGCGCACTCGGCGCCGACCACATCGGCCACATCGTCGACATCCAGCTCGGCCGGCTGCGCGCCCTGCTGGCGGTGCGCAAGATCACGTTGCAGCTGACCGACGCCGCGCGCGCGCACCTGGCGCAGGTCGGCTACGACCCGGCGTTCGGCGCGCGCCCGCTCAAGCGCGCCATTCAGAGCGAGCTGCAGGACCCGCTTTCGATGGCCATCCTCGAAGGCCGCATCCGCGACGGCGGCACGGTCGTCGTGGATGCGGACAAAGACGAGCTGACGATGCGAACGGCGTAGCGCCTACTCCGCGAACGACTGCGAGCGGGCCACGAGTGCATCGAGTTTGCGCAGCCCGGCGCCGCTCGCGATCGATTCGCGCGCCAGTGCGATGCCGTCGGCGATGCTCGCCGCGGCATCGGCGACGTAGAGAGCGGCGCCAGCGTTGAGCAGCACAGCCTCGGTGCGGGCCGGCACGTCCTCGCCAGCGAGAACCGCCCGCGTAATCGTGGCGTTGAAATCCGGCGAACCGCCGCCGAGCTCGTCGAGCGACACGCGGCGCAGGCCGAGATCGCGCGCGTCGAGTTCGTACGTGCGCACATCGCCGTCGACGAGCTCGCTGACCGTCGCCGTGCCGATCGTGAGCAGCTCATCGACGCCGGCGGTGTTCACCACCAGCGCGTGCTGCGAGCCCAGATCGCGCAGCACCTTCGCCATCAGCTCGGTGAGATCGGCAGCGAACGTGCCGACGAGCTGATGACGCGCCCATGCCGGATTCGTGAGCGGGCCGAGGATGTTGAAAATCGTGCGCGTGCCGAGTTCGCGGCGCGGGCCGACGACATTCTTCATGGCCGGGTGATGATTCGGCGCGAACATGAAGCCGATGCCGATTTCGTCGATGCACACGCCGACCTGTTCCGGCGTCAGTGACATGTGCAGGCCGAGCGAAGCGAGCACATCGCCGGCGCCCGTCTGCGACGACGCAGCGCGGCCACCGTGCTTGGCCACCGGCACACCGGCGCCGGCCACGACGAACGCCGCGGTGGTGCTGATGTTGAACGTGCCCGACTTATCGCCGCCGGTGCCGACGACGTCGACCACGCGCGGCTGCGCATGGTTCACGCGCAGCGCCCGTTCGCGCATGGCGCGCGCGCTGCCGGAAATTTCCGATTCGGTTTCACCGTTCACCCGCAGGCCGGCGAGATACGCGCCGATCTGCGCCTGCGTCGCGGATCCGCCCATGATTTCGTGCATGGCGGCTTCGGCTTCGTCGGCGGTCAGATGCTGGCGCGAAAGGAGTTTAGCGATGGCTTCCTGGATCATGCCCCGGGAGTGTAGCGCAGGCGATCAATCGAGGTAATACGTCATGTGCTGCAGATGAAACACCGGATCGATGTTCTGCACACGAACGGCATCCGAAACGTGCAGCGTAACCGGAGCGTAGTTCAGAATCGCCCGCACGCCGCACACCACCAGCAGATCGGTGACCGACTGCGCCACGGCGCCGGGCACGGCGAGGACGGCGACGCGCACGGCGTGCCGATGCAGCAGCTCGGGCAGCTCGTCCATCGCCTGCACCTCGAGCTGGCCGACGAGCGCGCCGATCTTGAGCGGATCGTCGTCGAAGATGCCGCACACGCGAAAGCCGCGATCGGAGAAGCCCGAGTAATTCGTGATGGCGCGGCCGATCGAGCCTGCGCCGATG
>JBIIIA010000116.1:0-9176 GCA_044235195.1 Thermoflexales bacterium | reverse complement strand
CTCGGCGCTGTCGGCGCCGGTCGTGGCGAAGCACGGCACGTAGTCGCGCTGCTTGCCGCCGAGCAGTTCGTAGACCGGCACGCCCAGCGCCTTGCCCTTGATGTCGTGCAGCGCCAGGTCGATGGCCGCCATCGCCGCCGTCAGCACGCGCCCGCCCTCGAAGTACTGGCTGCGGTACAGCAGCTGCCACAGGAAGCCGATCTTCATCGGATTCTGCCCGATCAGAATTTCACGATAGTGGCGAATCGCGCCGACCACCGCGAGCTCGCGCCCGCTCAGGCCGCTCTCGCCGAGGCCGTAGATGCCTTCGTCCGTCTCGATTTTTACGATCAGCTGATTGCGCGATCCGACCCACACAGGGTAAGTTTTTACATCCGTAATTTTCATGCTGGTTCTCCCGTTTCCCGCGCCGGCGCGCGTCCTGTTTCCCAGGCAGGCACGCGAATCCCGTTTCCCGGGCCTCCGGCGCTTTTACTCTGACTCTCTACTCTGACTCTTTACTATCACCATCCACTATCACTCTCTGCTATCACTCTCTGCTATCACTCTCTGCTGCCGCCCCTACCAGTTCTGCACCGAGCCATCCTTGCGGTACAGCTTCGGGGCCTCCCAGAATTTGAATTCGTGCGCCTTGGCATAGTCCTCGTTGAACTCGACGCCGAGGCCGGGCGCGGTGGGGACGGGGAATGCCGCGCCGTCGAGCTGCGGCTGATGCGAGAAGATCTCCGCATCGAAGTGGCCGAGCGTGCCGTCCTCGCGCACCCACACTTCGAGGTGCGAGAAGTTCGGCACCGCGGCGGCGAGATGAATCGTGGCCATCGTGCAGATCGGCCCGAGCGGATTGTGCGGCATCAGGTCGATGTAGTGCGCCTCGCACCAGCCGGCCACCTTCATCGCCTCGGTGAAGCCGCCGACGTTGCAGATGTCGAGGCGCGCGTAATTCGTGATGCCGCGCTCGATGTACGGCAGAAACTGCCACTTGCTGGAGAATTCCTCGCCGATGGCGAACGGCACGTCGGTCATGCGGCGCAGCTGTTCGTAGGCCTCGGGGGTTTCGTCGCGGATCGGCTCCTCGAGGAAGTCGAGCGTGCCCTTCGGCATGCGCTGGCAGAAATGTGCGGCCTCGGCCACGCTCAGGCGATGGTGAAAATCGGTGCCGAGCAGCACGGCCGGCCCGAGCGCGTCGCGCAGCTCGGTGAGGTGCACGGCGGTGGCGGCCAGGCTTTCGAGTGGCTCGAACACGTCGCCGCCTTTGATTTTGCGCGCTGCGCCGCCGGTCGACTTTTTCCCCTGCGCCGGCTCGGAGTAGCCGGCGTTCACGCCGGTGCGAATCACGTTCCAGCCTTTTTTCATGAAGCGCTTCGCCTGCTGCACCATGGTCTTGCCGAGCTGAATCGTGACGAACGTCGGGATGCGATCGCGCTGCATGCCGCCGAGCAGCTGCCAGATCGGCACGCCGAGCGCCTTGCCCTTGATGTCGTGCAGCGCAATGTCGATGGCCGACTGCGCCGCCGTCAGCACGCGCCCGCCCTCGAAGTACTGGCTGCGATACAGCAGCTGCCAGAGGTAGCCGATGTTCATCGGATCCTGCCCGACCAGAATTTCGCGATAGTGCTGCAGCGCGCCGGCGACGGCCAGCTCGCGCCCGCTCAAACCGCTCTCGCCCCAGCCATGAATGCCGGCGTCGGTTTCGATCTTGATGATCAGCTGATTGCGCGCGCCGACCCACGTCGGATAGATCTTTACATCGGAAATTTTCATGACGCTCCGAGTTTGCAGGGGATGGCCGTCGGGCGCAACCGGGGCGAGGGCCTACGCCTCACCCCCTGACCCCCTCTCCCCCTCAATTTCGCTTCGGCTCTGATCGAGCAACGCTCTTGCCTGCGACGCGAAATTTCGGCGAAGAGGGGGCAAACGCCGCCACGCTCCCCCTCTCCGCCGAGATTTCGCGTGCTTACCAGTACTTTGCTCGACAGAAAAGTAAGCGAAATCGAGGGGGAGAGGGGGTCAGGGGGTGAGGCGTGAAAAACTGTGAGATACTACGGGACGTTAGTAGGGATCGTCGCGTAATCGTTTCGGTAGTCGGTCAGCAGTGTGGTCCTCGTCTTCTCGGTCGTTGCCCCCCTCTCTGCGGTCTGGACGCGTAAGAACCGTTCGCTCAGTTGTCCTACTTTTGGCTTTGCCGTCGCGGATAGGCCCGATGGCGCATTCCCTTATATTGATCCGCAGGAGGATCTGTGAACACGAAACTGTACGTTGGCAACCTGTCGTTCCACACGACCGAAGAGTCGCTGCGCGAGGCTTTCTCGCAGGCCGGCGCCGTCCGCTCGGTGAGCGTCATCAAGGACCGCGACACGAATCAGTCGCGCGGCTTCGGCTTCGTCGAGATGGAGTCGCCGGCCGACGCGCTCAAGGCGATCCAGATGTGGGACGGTCGTGAGATCGATGGCCGCGCGCTGCGCGTGAACGAAGCCAAGCCGATGGAACCCCGCGCTGCGGGCGGCGGCAGCGGCTTCGGCGGCGGACGCGGCGGCGACCGTGGTGGTGACCGCGGCGGCTTCGGCGGCGGCGGACGCGGCGGCGATCGCGGCGGCTTCGGCGGCGGACGCGGCGGCAGCTTCGGCGGCGGACGCGGTGGCGACCGCGGCGGCGATCGCGGCGGACGCAGCCGCTTCTAAGTCGACGCTCGACGCTCGATGACACGCATGTCCCGCCTCACGGCGGGACATGTTCGTTTTCCACCATCCCCGGGCCGTATACTCAACCGCGATGCAAGCCACCCCTGCAGTCACACCAGCACCCGACGTCTCCGATGAGCGCAAGCCGCTGCTCAACGAGACGCAGATCGAAACGATCCTCGTCGTCATTACGCTGGTCGCCATGCTCGCTGCCAAGGGCATGGAGCTGGCCGGCGTGCCCAATTCGATGCCGATCACGGTGCTCTATGTCGTCGCCTACATCGCCGGCGGGGCGTTCGGCGTGAAGGAAAGCATCGCCGCACTGCGCCAGGGCGCCGTCGAGGTCGACCTGCTCATGGTGCTCGCTGCGCTCGGCGCCGCCGTCGTCGGACAGCCGTTCGAAGGCGCCATGCTGCTGTTCCTGTTCTCGCTGTCGAACGTGCTGCAGGGCTACGCGCTCGGCCGCACGCGCGATGCCATCCGCTCGCTGATGAAGCTGCGGCCGAACCAGGCGCTCACCCGGCGCAACGGCGTCATCGCGCTGCTGCCCATCGAGCAGCTCGCCCTCGGCGACCACATCATCGTGCGCCCGGGCGAACGCGTGCCGCTCGACGGCACCGTCATCGAAGGGGAAAGCGCCTGCGATGAATCGTCCCTCACCGGAGAATCGATGCCGGTGACCAAGCGCCTCGGCGACACCGTGTTCGCCGGGACGATCAACCAGTCCGGCGGCATCGAAGTCGAAGTGACGCGGCTGGCGCACGATTCGACCATCGCCAAACTCATCAAACTCGTCGAGGAAGCGCAGAGCGAAAAAGCCGAGACGCAGCGATTTCTGGATAAGGCCGAGCGCATCTACGCCGCCGGCGTCATCGTCTTCACCATCCTGCTCATCGTCGTCCCGTACGCGTTCGGAGAGTCGTTCGACACCGCGTTCTATCGCGCGATGACGGCCATGGTGGTGGCATCGCCGTGCGCGCTGGTGATCAGCACGCCGTCCGCGATTCTGTCGGCCATCGCCAACGGCGCGCGCCGCGGCGTGCTGTTCAAGGGCGGCGCCCACCTCGAACGCGCCGCCGACATCTCGGTCGTCGCCTTCGACAAGACCGGCACGCTGACCGAAGGACGCCCGACGGTCACCGACGTCACGGTGATCCCGCTCTTCGACGAAGAGCACAAACCACTGGCCAGCACGCCGACGAGCTTCCGCACGCCGGCGCGCGTCACCGCGCATCATCAGACGCCGACGGAGCAGAACACGCTGCTGCTGCTGGCCGCCGCCGTGGAGTCGAAGTCCGAGCACCCGCTGGCGCAGGCCATCGTGAAAACCGCCGCCGAGCGCGGGCTGCAATGGCCGGAGGTGACGCAGTTCCAATCGATCACCGGGCGCGGGGTGCGCGCGCAGGTCGACTTCATGGGCGGCGTCGAGATCGCCGTCGGCAGCCCGCGCTTCTTCGACGGCGTGGCGCTGGCCGGGCGCGACGCCGCCCTGGCCGAAGTGACGCGCCTGCAGGACGACGGCAAAACGTCCGTCATCGTGGCGAAGATCAAGAGCGACGACGTGATGAACGTCCTCGGCGTCATCGCCATCGCCGACGTGCTGCGCCCGGGCGCCGCGCGCATCGCCGCCGATCTGCAGTCCGTCGGCGTGCCGCGCATCGTCATGCTGACCGGCGACAACCACCGCGTGGCGCACGCCATCGCCGCACAGGCGAACGTGCGCGAATTCTTCGCCGACCTGCTGCCGCAGGACAAAGTGGCGCGCATCAAGGAACTGCTGCTGCCGGACGCGGCCGGCTCCGGCGGCGGCCGCCCGCGCACACCGGTAGTCGCCATGGTCGGCGACGGGGTGAACGACGCGCCGGCGCTGGCCACGGCGTCGCTCGGCGTGGCCATGGGCGCCGCCGGCACGGACGTGGCGCTCGAGACGGCCGACATCGTGCTGATGGCCAACGACCTGCAGAAGATCCCGTACGCCGTGGCACTCAGCAAGGCCGCCCGCCGCATCGTGGCGCAGAACCTGATCTTCTCCAGCCTCGTGATCGTGATTCTATTGATCTCGGCGCTCGGCTTCCAGCTGCCGCTGCCGCTCGGCGTCGTCGGCCACGAGGGCAGCACCGTGCTGGTGGTGCTCAACGGCCTGCGGCTGCTGGCGTTTCAGTGGAAGCCGGAGAAGAAGTAGATAGTGGATAGTGGATAGTGGATAGTAATAGTGGAGCAGTTTCCACTATCACTATTACTTTCCACTATCACTATCTGCTCTCCCCTACCGGCTGAATCTCTTCGACGGATCCAAGCGCGCGCAGCTGCGGCGACAGCAGTCCGACGAGCGCCACGACGATGAGGGTGCCGACGCCGCCGAAGATGACGGCCGGCACCGCGCCGAACGCGCGCGCGGCGATGCCGCTCTCGAGCGCGCCGAGTTCGTTGGATGAGCTGATGAACACGCGCTCGACGGCGGCGACGCGCCCGCGCATGGCGTCGGGCGTCAGCATCGGCACCAGTGAGCCGCGAATGACCATGCTGACGTTGTCGAACGCGCCGGTCAGCGCGAGCGCAACCAGCGAGAGCACGAAATTCTGCGACAGGCCGAAGACGATCGTGGCGACGCCGAAGCCGGCCACGACCCACAGCAGCGTGCGGCCGGCGCGGCGGATCGGCGGCATGCGTGTAAGCGCCACCGCCATGATGACGGCGCCGATGGCCGGGGCGGCGCGCAGCAGGCCGAAGCCCTGCGGGCCGACGTTCAGCACGTCCTTGGCGAACACCGGCAGCAGCGCCACCGCACCGCCGAACAACACCGCGAACAGATCGAGCGTGATGGCCGCCAGGATCAGTCGCTCGCGGAAGACGAAGCGCACGCCGGCCAGCACATCCGCCAGCGTGGCGGCCTGGCGCTGCTTGGCCGTCTCGCGCACCCGGAGCTGCCACAGACAAACGGCGATGACCAGCGACAGCACGGCAGAGATGGCATACGCCGCCGTCGCGCCCACATTGAGCGGCCCGCCCTCGATGCGCACCGGCGCGAACACGGCGATCATGCCGCCGACGAGCGCCGGGGCCACCATGCCGGCCAGCTGTACGGCGGTTGTCTGCCAGGCGACGGCGTTGCTGAACGCCGCCCCCGGCACGATGAGCGGGAGAAGCGCGCCCGACGCCGGCCCCTGAAACGTGCGGGCCATGCTGGTGACGAAGAGCACGGCGTAAATCAGCGGGACGGATCCCTGCGTCCACGAGAGCACGGCCAGCCCGGCGGCGGCGCACGCCTCGAGCAGGCGCATGACGACCGCCACCGTGCGGCGATCGAAGCGATCGGCGACGTGGCCGGCCGGCAGAGCGAACAACAGCACCGGCAAAAATTCGATCAGGCCGACCGTGCCGAGCACCAGCGGATCGCCGGTGCGTTCGTACAGCTCCCAGCTGAGCGCCACCGATTCGAGAAACGCACCGACGACGCTGAGCGTGCCGGCCAGGAAGAGCAGACGAAAGTCGCGGACGCGCAGGGCGCGGTACGGGTCTGTAGTGGACATGGAGGCTCGATTGTAAAGAGAATCCCGGCTTCATTACAATCGACGCATCATGGGCAAAATCACCCCGCGCTCCGAAGACTTCTCGCAGTGGTACCTCGATGTGCTGCGCGAGGCCGACATGTTCGACTACGGTCCGGTCGGCGGCACCATCATCGCAAAGCCGTACGGCTGGACGCTATACGAGAACATGAAGGACGCGCTCGACAAGCGCTTCAAGGACACCGGCCACGTCAACGCGCAGTTCCCGCTGTTCATCCCGATGAGCTTCCTGCGGCGCGAGGCGAGCCACGTCGAGGGCTTTTCGCCGGAGCTGGCCGTGGTCACCGTCGGCGGCGGCAAGGAGCTGGACGAGCCCATCGTCGTGCGCCCGACGAGCGAAACGATCATCGGCGACGCCTATTCGCGCTGGATCAAAAGCTACCGCGATCTGCCGGTGCTGATCAACCTATGGAACAGCGTCGTGCGCTGGGAAAAGCGCACCAAGCCGTTTCTGCGCACGATGGAGTTCTACTGGCAGGAAGGCCACACCGCCCACGCCACGCACGAAGACGCGTGGGAAGAAGTGGTGCGCATGCTGAACGTGTACCACGCCCACGGCGTCGAGGACTGCGCGATGCCCAGCATGCGCGGCCGCAAGAGCCGCAACGAACGCTTCGCCGGCGCCGTCAATACGCTGAGCATCGAAGCCATGATGGGCGATAAGCGCGCGCTGCAGGCCGGCACCAGCCATGACCTCGGGCAGAACTTCGCCAAGGCGTTCGACATCAAGTATCTCGACCGCGACAACATCGAGAAGCTGTGCTGGACGACGTCGTGGGGGCTGAGCTGGCGCTTCCTCGGCGGCATGGTGATGGTGCACGGCGACGATCAGGGCCTGAAGCTGCCGCCGAAAGTGGCGCCGATCCAGGTCGTCATCGTCCCGATCTTCAAGAACGATGCGGAGAAATCGACGGTGATGCCCGTCGCAGACCGCGTGTTCGCGCAGATCAAGGCCGCCGGCGTGCGCGTCAAGTTCGATGATCGCGAGGAGACGCCCGGCTTCAAATTCAACGACTGGGAAATGCGCGGCGTGCCGGTGCGCGTGGAAATCGGCCCGAAGGACGTCGAGAAGAACAGCGTCGCCCTCGCCCGCCGCGACCGCCCGGGCAAGGCCGGCAAGAGCTTCGTCTCGCAGGACGGCCTTGTCGAGGCGATTCGCACGCTCATGGACGACATCCACGCCGCGATGCTGACGCAGGCGGAGACATTTCTCACCGCCAACATCCGCGAGGCGAACACCTGGGACGAAATGCAGGAAGCGGTGCAGGACGGCTGGGCGCTCGTCCCGCTGGTCGATGATCCGGAAGTCGACGCCGTGCTCAAGGAAAAGCTGCAGGTCACCAACCGCAACTTCCCCTTCGAACAGGCTCCGGGCGAGTGGAAGTGCGTCGTCACCGGCCGCACCGTCACCGAGCGCGCCCTCGTCGGCAGGGCGTACTAACCTTCCCCAACACCGCAGTGGAGAGCAGCGAATGCTCTCCACTGCGCTAGAGCGTCGCTCGCACCACCGCCAGGACGACGCCGATCACGACCAGTCCCAGCCACGCGAAAAATACCACCCTCGATCCATCGATGGTGCGCCGAAGCCGTGGCTCTTTTTCCTCGCTCGACGCATTCTGCTGTCCACCCCGCTGCCTGCGCACATCCGTATGTTCCATCCAGCACCTCGATCACCAATTCATGATAAATACTCGAAAAGACAAGCTTATTCGCAATATTCCTCATCCCAAAGCCTGATTCAGCGTGAGAGTGCGAATCTATCATTGTCGATCGGGTGAGTCAACACAACATTTAACTGTTTTTTGATGGTTTCTGACGATTGCATGATAAGCGCAAGCAATTAGTCATTTCTAGTCGCATCGGCAGGGGGGCATTCATCGAGTCGTCGCTGGGCGATGACCAGCGCCTGTGGGTTTTGATCGATGCCGATCGTGCGGCGCGTCAGTCGGCGGGCGGCGACGAGCGTCGTGCCGGAGCCGCAAAACGGGTCGAGCACCAGGTCGCCAGGGTTGCTGGCGATCGAAATGATGCGTTCGAGCAGCGCCAGCGGCTTCTGCGTCGGGTACCCCACCCGCTCACGCGACGTCGCGGCGATGGCCGGAATTTCCCAGACGTCGTCGAGCGGCTTGCCGCCCTTCAGATAGTAGCGTTTGCCGTACGAGACCATGAAATGGCGGCCGTCGTCGTCGACATGCGAATATTTGGCGCGCATGGCGGGCGTGGGTTCGCCGCGCTGCAGGTTGAACACGTACTGCGGCCCCTTCGCGTACCAGAAGATGGTGTCGTGCTTCGTCAGCAGGCGCCGCCCCGGCCGCGAGGCGCCGAGGCCGTAGCGCCAGATGATTTCATTGACGAACAGGCCGCCGGCGAACACCTCGTCCAGCATGACCTTCACGTAATGCGCCGTGCGCGTGTCGCAGTGCAGAAAGACCGAGCCGTGTGGGGCGAGCACGCGATGCAGCGCCGTCGCCCGCGGGCGCAGCCAGGCGACGTATTCGCGCGGCGATCCGAACGAATCGGCGTAGCTGCCCGCCGCCGCATGCTGCGTGCGCTGCGTGTTGAAGGGCGGATCGAGATACACCAGCTGCGCACATTCGGCGGACAGCGTCGCCAGCACGTCGAGGCAATCGCCGATGTGGAGCTCCGAGGTCATGCACGCCGAATTGTAGGGCGCATCCGGGGTCGGCGCACCCGGGTCTTTCGCCCTGGCGGGCGACGGCCCGGGCTAGGGAAGCGTCGCGCCTCTGGCGCTCACGCGTGGGGGATCCGCGTCCAGAGAGCGCCGGAGGCGCGAGGCTGCCCCAGCCCGGGGCAGCGCCCCGGGCACGCAGCGATGCACGAAATGACGACGCAAACATGGCAAACCATGTCCCCCTGTGAGACCCCTGCCCCCTCTCCATCCGTCGGCAGCTCGCGTCGTGCTTCATTT
>JBIIIA010000477.1:0-2750 GCA_044235195.1 Thermoflexales bacterium | reverse complement strand
CATCTGATGACCGACGTGTGGACGTCGGTGGCGGTGGTCATCGGCGTGGCGCTCGTCGGGCCGACGGGCTGGCCGTGGCTCGACCCGGTCGTGGCGCTGGCTGCCTCGGCGCACATCGCCTCCACCGCGATTCGCCTGATCCGTCGCTCGGCGCTCGGCCTGATGGACACGGCGCTCGATCTCGAACAGCAGCGCACGCTGGACGAAGCGCTGCAGCCGTTCCGCAACGAGGGCGTGCAGTTCCACGCGCTGCGCACGCGGCAGTCCGGCGGCCGCAGCTTCGTGTCGTTTCACGTGCTGGTGCCCGGCGTCTGGACGGTGTCGGCCGGCCATCTGATGCTCGAGCGCATCGAGGCGGCGGTGCGCCAGCACATCGCCAACGTCACGGTGTTCACGCATCTCGAGCCGCTCGAGGACCCGGCGGCGTTCGACGACATCGGCCTGCACCGTGAATCGGCCGCCTGATGTATCATTCGCCGCGCCATGGAGCCGAATGCGGTGAATTACGACGGCGACGACGCGGCCTGAAACCCGCGGCGCTCGGTGCGTCTCGCGTGCAACGGAAACATGCGGTGAGAGCAAAGGGTCGCCTGAATGGGCGGCCTTTTTTAATGCGCGGAGCAACCAGATGTTCAAGACACACACCTGCGGCGAACTACGACAGAGTCACGTCGGCCAGACCATCACGCTGGCCGGCTGGGTGCACCGACGACGCGATCACGGCGGCGTCATTTTCATCGACCTGCGCGACCGCTTCGGCCTGACGCAGATCGTGATCAACCCGTCCGGCGTGGACGCCGAGGCGTTCAAGCGCGGTGAAAGCCTGCGCAACGAGTTCGTGGTGCAGGTGACCGGCGCCGTGCACGCGCGCCCGGCCGGCATGGCGAATCCGAAGATGTCGACCGGCGACATCGAAGTCATGGTCTCCGACCTGCAGATTCTGAACCCGGCCAAGACGCCGCCGTTCGAGATCGACAGCGACGGCATCGACACGCGCGAGGATCTGCGCCTGCAGTACCGCTTCCTCGATCTGCGCCGCGAGCGCATGGTGCACAACATGGAAGTGCGCCATCGCTTCATCAAATTTATTCGTGACTATCTGGACGGCCGCGGCTTCCTCGAGATCGAGACGCCGATCCTGTTCAAGAGCACGCCCGAAGGCGCGCGTGAATATCTGGTGCCGAGCCGCGTGCACGCCGGTCAGTTCTACGCGCTGCCGCAGAGCCCGCAGCAGCTCAAGCAGCTGCTCATGGTCGGCGGCATCGAGCGCTACTTCCAGATCGCGCGCTGCTTCCGCGACGAAGACCAGCGCGCCGATCGCCAGCCGGAATTCACGCAGCTCGACATGGAGATGAGCTTCGTCGACCGCGAAGATGTGCTGGCGATCGTCGAAGGTCTGCTCACTGAGTTCACGGAAAATTTTGCGGCGATGCACGGCCGTCGCCTGAAGTTCAAGCCGTTCCTGCGCCTGCCGTTCGCCGAGGTCATGGAGCGCTTCGGCCGCGACAAGCCGGACGTGCGCTACGGCATGGAAATGTTCGACGTGAGCACGGCGATGCAGGGCACCGAATTCCTGCCGTTCCAGGCGAAGAACGTCAAGGGCATCGTGGCGTCGGGCTGCGCGAATTACACGCGCAAGCAGACCGACGAGCTGACCGAGTTCGTCAAGCGCGCCGGGGCGCGCGGCCTCGTCGTGCTGTGGCACGACGCCGACGGCTTCCGCAGCAGCGGCGCCGGCGCCAAGCTGAGCGACGCCGAGAAGGCGGCCATCGCAGCGGCGGCGGGTTCGAAGTCCGGTGACCTGGTGCTGCTCGTCGCCGACGACAAGCGCGACGTGGTCAACGAATCACTCGGCGAGCTGCGCCACGAGCTCGGCATTCGCCTGAAGCTCGGCGACCCGAACGAACTTGGGTTCCTGTGGGTGATCGACTTCCCGCTGGTGATCTGGAACGAGGAAGAGCAGCAGTGGAATGCCAACCACCACATGTTCACCTCGCCGCAGGATCAGTATCTGGATACGATGGAGAGTGATCCGGGCAGCGTGAAGAGCAAGCAGTACGACCTCGTGTGCAACGGCTACGAAGTGGCCGGCGGCAGCATCCGAATTCATCGGCGCGACGTGCAGGAGCGCGTGATGAAGCTGATCGGCATCACGATGGAGGAAGCGCGCAAGAAATTCGGCCACATGCTCGACGCGTTCGAGTACGGCGCCCCGCCGCACGGCGGCATCGCCCCGGGCGTCGATCGCCTGGCGATGATCTTCTGCGGCGCGCCGAACCTGCGCGAGGTCATCGCGTTCCCCAAGAACCAGAACGCCGCCGACACCATGCTCGGCGTGCCGTCGCCGGCGACCGAGCGTCAGATCAAGGAACTGCACATCGCGCTGCGGAATCCGGTGGCATAGAGGAAGAAGAAAACCATGAAAGGAATTCACCACATCGCTGTGCAGGCGCGCGACTGGGACGCGTCTCTTCGACTCTATCGTGACGTGCTGGGATTGCCGATCGTGGCGCAGTTCGGCACGCCCGAGCGCAGGATCATTCTGCTCGATCTGGGCGGCGGCGGCAGCCACATCGAGCTGTTTCAGCCGCAGGCCGCTACGCCGGCGCCTGGTGCGCCGGCCGCCAACGACCCGGTGATTCACTTTGCGCTGCACAGCGACGATGCGCGCGCCGACGCCGAAAAAATTCGCGCCGCCGGCTATCGCATCACGATCGAACCGAAGGATGTGCGCCTCGATCACCTCGACG
>JBIIIA010000476.1:0-2753 GCA_044235195.1 Thermoflexales bacterium | reverse complement strand
GGAAATTCGCCGCGATCCGCAGGCTGCGGCCTATCGCAGCGAAGCCGCCGTGGTCGACGGGCTCGAAGCGATCGCGCACGGCCGATTCGACCTGGCGTTGCAGCGCTATGAGTCCCTCGACGCCGATCAGTTCGGAGCAGAATCGATCCCGATGGGCTACGTGCACCTCCTGCGCGCGTTCGTCGCGCCTGCCGGCGGCTGCAGCATGGAAGGCAGGCTGCCGGACATCCAGCGAGCGAAGGAAGTATTCATGCGGGCCGGCTCCCTGCGCGGATGGACGATGGCGGCGTACGCCGAATCATGGATCCGCCGATCCGGCATCGAGTTGACCTCCGTGCTGAAGAATTTCGAACTGGCGTATGGATCGCTCCAGCAGCACAACCTGCACGACAGCAGACACGCCATCGTCACGTATCTCGTCCACGCGGACACGCTCTACTATCTCGATCGCATCGCCGAGTCGCGCCAGCTGCTGCAACGAGCGATGCAGCTCATTAAGGATCACGTCGACGCACCAGTGTTCTCTTACCACTTCACGCTGCGCCTGGAAATGTGCGATCGCGCATCCGGCGTCGACGCCCACATCGACGACGAAGACGACGCGACGCAGTGGTTCGCATCGCTCGACGCGTTCGTGCCGTTCGTCGCATCCACCACCGCCTACCTGCGCGTACAGCGCGACTGCGCTCTCGGACGGACGGACCGCGTGCTGCAGTCGTTCGCAGGCATGCACGTCATCGATTCCGACCTCGTGCCGAACCTGCCGCTGCTGTATCGCACGTCGATGCTGACGCACAAGGTTTACGGCGGCCGTGACGCCGACGACGTCGCCAGCGCGCTCGTGCGCTATCACGCGGACTGCGTGCAGCAGGGCTGGGCGCTGTTCGCGCTGCAGGCGCGCGTGCTGCAGCTCGTGCATTCGCTGCGGCTCGGCGCGGACCAGTGGGATCTGCCGATGCTGGACGAAGTTCTCGAAACGATCGAGTCGACCGGCCTGCATCGGTTGATTCTGAATCATCCGCGGCTGGCGCCGCTGCTGGCGCGCAGCGATCGTCCGATCGCCGCGGCCCTGCTGCGCAGAATCGGCGCAGCACAGCCGACTACGCCGTTCCACTTGAGCCAACACGAAATGCGCATCCTGCGGCTGCTGTCGGACGAGCGATCGACGGAAGACATCGCCGCCGTGCTGACGATTTCGCTGGCCACGGTGCGCACGCACCTGCGCAACATTTTTAAGAAGATGAACGTGCACACCCGCGCCGAAGCGGTGCGCGCGGCGAGCATCGCCGGGATTCTGGACGGATGACAGATGTCGTCACATAGACCATACAGCGCGCCTCTGGTTACGGCTCCAGCGTCACGATCGTGCGATCCTGGTGATTGTTCGGCAGCCGAAACGGCGAACTGACGAGCCGCGGCGCGCCGCTGCCTTCGCGATACGCCACCCACCGAAACGGCCCCTTCCCGAAGTCCTCCGGCGCCACCCACCACTCGATCGGCTCGTCCTCGAGTGCGCTGCGCCATCCGTCCACGTCGTGCCACGCTCCGTCTCCGCTCTGCCACTGCACGACCGCCCGCAGGCCCACCGCCTCCGACGCGCGCAGCTCGATGTGCGCCCCCGGCGCCCGCTGCGCCCGCAGCGGTACCAGCGTCGGACGCAGCGCCGCCGCCTGTGCGGTTGCGCCGCTGGTCTGCGTCCACAGCGGGCCGCTCACGAACCCAGTCGCCAGCACGCCCAGCAGCAGTGCCGGTCGGAATCTGTGCATTTTCGTTTTCATCGTCCGTTCTCTGTTATCTGTTCTCGGGCCGCGCGTTCGGCACGGCCCGATCGCCGGATTTCACTACCTTTCCTGCAGCGGCCCAACCTCTTCTGCCGGCGCAGACTCGACCTGCACCATCATCCCAGCCGCCACCGTCACGGTCATGGCCGCGCCGTTGTTCTTCTCGTTTTCCTCGAATACCGCGCCGTACGGATTCCCGTCTTCGCTGTACGAATCCGCCATCACGTACACCCGGCGCTCTCCTTCCTGCGCGAACTTCCCGGTCCAGTGCGAGTACGCGGCATCCCCCACCAGCGATGCGCTGCTCAGCGTCATCGTCTCTCCCGGCGACAGCGACTGCGTCACATGCCACGCGCCGCCGTAGCAGTTCGCGTTCGGCCACGCCGGCTCGCACAGCGTAGACCACGAGTCGTTCACTCCCGGCGCGCGCACCGGATCCACATACAGATCCACCCAGAAGCCGCTCACCGCGAACCGGCCTTCGTTCTTCAGCACCACCATGATTTCCGCAGGCGCATTCACCGCCAGCCCGGCCGCTGGCTCGATCTGCACCGCCGCCAGTACCAGATCCAGGCCGGGCACCGCGTCGCGCATCAGCATCGGCAGATACGCCGCCGGCTCGAGCACCCCCGGCGTCGGCGTCGGACCGCTCGGCGTCGGCGTCTCCGTCGACTCGTATCCCGGCGGCGTCGCCGTCGGCTCCACGATCACCTCGCTCACCGCCATCGGCGCCCCCGCACTTATCGCCCCCAGCGCGTTGCTCGCCGTCACCACCACGCTGTACTCACCCGCCGCGCCGTACGCATGCTGCGCCACGCTGCCCGACGTTTCATCGATCACCCCGTCGCCGAAGTCCCACGTGTACACCACGTTGCTTCCCGCACGAACCGATGCCACGAACTGCCGCGTCTCGTTCACCAGCGCCGTGTTCGCATCTACCGACAGCCCCAGCCCGGCCACCGATTCCTCCAC
>JBIIIA010000115.1:0-9226 GCA_044235195.1 Thermoflexales bacterium | reverse complement strand
CTGCGCGCGGTGTTCGCACAGCACGAATGCGAGCGCTTCGTGATTCTGTCGATGCGCGGCGTGCCCTACATCGACGTGAGCGGCCTCGAGCTGATCGAGGAAATTTGGGAGAAGCAGCGCAAATGCGGCGGCGAGCTGCTGCTGGCGGCGGTGCAGCCGGCTGTGCGCGAGATGCTCGATCGTTCGAAGCTCACCGCCGAAATCGGCGCGCACAACTTTTTCTGGAGCGCCGACCGGGCGATCCTCGCGGCGAATGCGCGGGTGACGATGTAGCAGAAGTAGATAGTTAGAGTCAATAGTTAGAGTCGAGTTGCACAGGGGTTAGGAATTTCACCTTAGTCGCGGCCATTCGAATGCTGACCGGCGCTTCGCCGAGCAGCTCGCCTTCGGCCTGCAGGCGAACCGGGTGTCCGTCGCGGGTGACCTGCTCGATGCGCAGCGCCGATGCGCGCGCCGTGCGGACTTTCGGATGCGTCAGGTGTGTGCCGCGGTAGACGCGCAGGAAATTGGCGAGGAACTCGACGCGGCCCATCGAATCGAGCAGGACCACGTCGAAGGCGCCGTCGGACGGATCGGCGTGTGGGGCGATGTGCATGCCTCCCCCGAAGAAGCGGCCGTTGCAGACGGCGATCAGCGACGATCGGCATTCGAGAATGCGCGGCTGCTCCCCGCGCGCATCCGGCATGAGCGTGATGCGCATATGTCGGCTGCGCATTTTCCCGAGCGTGCGGAAAACCGAGAGGAAATACACGGCTTTGCCCTTGCGGCCGCGTTCGCCGGCGCGCGCAATTTCTTCTGCGACGTCGGCGTCGAAGCCCAGGCCGGTGACATTGACGAAGAAGCGCGTGCGCAGCGCGCGCCCGTCCATGCAGGCGATTTCGCCCACGTCGATCGACTGCACGTGCGTCGACGAAAACGCGGCGACGGCGGCGGCCGGATCCTGCGGCACGCCGAGTGCGCGGGCGAAATCGCTGCCGGTGCCGCTCGGCACCATCGCCAGCGCCGGGCGCTGCGCGGCGTCGATGCGCATCAGGCCGTTGACGATCTCGTTCAGCGTGCCATCGCCGCCGACGCAGATCACCGCCTCGCGGCCGGCGGCCGTCGCGGCAATTTCGGCGGCATGCCCTGGTCGTTCCGTGAATCGAATTTCCAGCGGCCCGGTGTGCCGTTGTTGCAGCAATGTATGTAGCGCCGGCCAGCGTTTCTCCGTGGCGCCGTTCGCCGAAACAGGATTGATGATCACCAGCATGCCCCCAGTGTAGAGGCGCCCCGGTGTAGCGGCGACCCATCGGGTTGTCCGATGCCGTCGTCGGTTGTCGGTCGTCCGCCGTCCGTTAGTGCGTGCGCGGCAGGCTGAAGCGGAAGGTCGATCCCTTGCGGCCGTCGCTTTCGACCCAGATGCGGCCACCGTGCGCCTCGACGATCGACTTGCACAGATATAAGCCGAGGCCGGTGCCGGGGATGCTCTTGCGCACGGCGCCCTCCAGGCGCTGGAATCGCTGGAAGAGGCGTTCCTGATCTTCCGGAGCGATGCCCGGGCCTTCGTCGGAGACGGCGATGATGACGCTGTCGTCGTCGATCGACGACGTGACGCGCACGTGGCCGCCGGCCGGCGAGTATTTCATGGCATTCGACACCAGGTTGTTGAGCACCTGCGTAATGCGCGCTTCATCGGCGAACACCAGCGGCAGGTCGGACGGCACGTCGGCGACGAGCGTATGCGATTTCGTCTGCGCCTGGAAGCGAGTGACGACGCGATGGACGAGTTCATCGAGGTCGAGCTCGACGCGGTCGATGCGGAAGTTGCCGGCCTGCGCGCGCGAGACGTCGAGCAGATTGTCGATCAGCTCGGTCAGGCGATCGCTTTCCTCTTCGATTACTTGCAGGCTTTCGCGCACGGTTTGTTCGTCCCAGGCGGCGTCGCGGCGGCGCAGCGTGCTGGCGTAGCCCTTGATGAGGGCGACCGGGGTTTTGAGTTCGTGGGAGACGGCGGAGACGAACGTGCTTTTCATTTCGTCAGCCATGCGCAGGCGAGTGAGATCGTGCACGTTGGCGATGATGCTGGAGAGGCGGCCGCGCGCGTCGAAGAGCGGGGCGAAATTGATTTCGACGGGGACGAGCTTGCCGTCGGGGCGGCGCAGGTCGCCTTCGACGAAGAGGCTGGCGCCGTCGACGATCGGCCAGCCGCGGGCTTCGGCCTCGGCGAGGGAACGCCCGGCGCGCTGGTTGTGCAGCGTCAGTACGTCTTCGAAGCGCCTGCCGATGGCGGCGGCGGCGTCGACGCCGGTGAGCTCGATCAGCTTGCGATTGAAGGTACTGATGCGGTGAGCGGCGTCCATGATCGTCACGCCGTCGGCGCTGAATTCGAGGATGGCGTCGAGCCGCCGCTTATCCTGGTTGACCTGCTGATACAGCCGGGCATTGTTGACGGCGATGGCCGCCTGGTCGGCGAAGCTCTGCAGCACGCGGCGATCGTTGCCGCCGAAGTGGCTGCCGCGCATGCGAAAGACGTAGAGTGCGCCGAGGAATTCCTCGCCGATCTGCAAGGGGAGCCAGACCACCTGCCAGAATCCCAGCCCGACGCGCTGGGCGATGGCGACGAGGTTGCGGCGCAGCGCCTCCTCGGCCTTGCGAGGATCGTCGATTTCGTCGAGCAACGGCTGCAGCTGATCGAGCAGCGGCTGCGCGACGCCGTACGAGGTGCGGATGCGGTAGCGCCCGTCGTCGTCGAGCAGGGCGATGAGCGCCGCCTGTCCGCTGAGGATCTCCGCCGAAAGCTGCAGGATCAGACGCAGGACTTCGGATAAATCCAGGCGCGAGGTAAGCGCACGGCTGATTTCGAGCAGGTAATCGCGCTGGCGCACGCGGAAGTCGGGCAGCATGGGAACAAGTATGCCCGTGCAAGTACTAGATTAACGAAAGTGCGGCAATGTCGTTCCAGTCAGAGGTTTATACTTGCGTCCAGTCTCACATGTGGCTCATGGTGACATGCTAGTGTTGTGATCTTACGAGAAGCAGTCATCGGGCACTCCGTTCGTCAGGCGAGTGGAGAGGATCTGCTGCATGCCGAACGTAGTCCGTGCCGAGTTCACACAGGGCGCAGGTAGCCGCCTTGAGGTGCCGAATCAATGCCAAAGAGTCTGAGAAACAACATCATTCCGATCATTTTGATCTTTCTGGTCATCGGGTATGCGGTGACGCAATTCGCCAATACCGCGCGCGGTGCGACGCCGGCTACGATTTCGAAGCTGGTGGATGACATCAACCAAGGGAAGGTCAAAGCCATCACCGTTTCCGCCGAAGGGACGTCGATGCGCGTTACTTATAAGGATGAGGCGGCGGTTCCGTCGATCGTCAATAAGGAAGATCGCATCGACGTGACGGCGCTGCTGAAGAACTATGGAGTGACTTCCGAGCAGCTGCAGGGATTGACGATCGCCGTGGAATCGGTTCCGGTTCTGGCGCAGTTGTCGAATGCGCTGTTGTGGCTGTTGCCGACGCTGCTGATCGCCGGGTTTTTCCTG
Organism: Thermoflexales bacterium; assembly: GCA_044235195.1. Lineage (GTDB taxonomy): Bacteria > Chloroflexota > Anaerolineae > J036 > Brachytrichaceae > CANJQH01. The sequence goes on along the minus strand of JBIIIA010000115.1, from coordinate 5,702 downwards.
TTGACGATGCGGCGGGCGCAGTCGGGCGCCGATCAGGCGTTCTCGTTCGGGCGCAGCCGTGCGCGGCGCATGAGCTCGGAGAATCCGGTCGTGACGTTCGCGGATGTGGCCGGATGCGACGAAGCCAAAGCCGAGCTGGTCGAGGTGGTGGATTTCCTGAAGAATCCGGAGAAATTCATCCAGCTGGGTGCGCGCATCCCGAAGGGCGTGCTGCTGGTCGGGCCGCCGGGAACGGGCAAGACGCTCTTGGCGAAGGCGATCGCCGGCGAGGCGGGCGTGCCGTTTTACAGCCTGAGCGGTTCGGAATTCGTCGAGCTGTTCGTGGGCGTGGGCGCCAGCCGCGTGCGCGACTTGTTCGAGCAGGCGAAGAAGTCGGCGCCGTGCATCGTGTTCATCGATGAAATCGACGCCGTCGGCCGCATGCGCGGCGCCGGCCTGGGCGGCGGCAACGACGAGCGCGAGCAGACGTTGAATCAGATGCTCGTCGAGATGGACGGCTTCAACACGGACACGAACGTCATCATCGTGGCGGCGACGAACCGCGTCGACATTCTGGATCCGGCGCTGCTGCGCCCGGGCCGCTTCGACCGCCGTGTGATGGTGGATGCGCCGGACGTCGTCGGACGCGAGGCGATCCTGCGCGTGCACACGCGCGGCAAGCCGGTGCGCACCGACGTCGATCTGAACGTGATCGCGCGTCAGACGCCGGGCTTCACCGGCGCCGACCTGGAAAACCTCGTCAACGAGGCGGCGATCCTGACGGCGCGGTCCGGCAAGACCGAGATCGGTCAGTTCGAGCTGCAGTCGGCCATCGAAAAGGTGGCGCTGGGGCCGGAGCGCCGCAGCCGCCTGATGTCGCCGCGCGAGAAGGAAGTGGTGGCGTATCACGAGGCCGGCCACGCTGTGGCGGCGGCGCTGATGCCCGAGACCGAGCTGAACGTGCAGAAGGTGACGATCATCCCGCGCGGCATGGCCGGCGGTGTGACGTGGTATGCGCCGGAGACGGAGGATAACCTGATCAGCACCAGCCGCAAGCGCCTGGAGGCGCGCCTGGTGCCGATGCTGGCCGGACGTGCGGCGGAGGAGATCATCTTCGACGACGTCACCGCCGGCGCGGTGAGCGACCTCGAGCGGGTGACCAACATCGCGCGCGCGATGGTGCGGCAGTACGGCATGAGCGACGAACTCGGCCCGGTGTCGTACAGCGATCGCAACGAGCTGGTCTTCCTCGGCCGTGAAATCGCCGAAGGGCGCAGCTACAGCGAGAAGGTCGCCGAGACGATCGACAGCGAGGTCAGCAACATCGTGCATCGCGCTTACACGCGCGCTCGCCAGCTGCTGAGCGACAATCGCGAGAAGCTCGTCGCAGTCGCCCGTGCGCTGCTCGAGCGCGAATCGCTCGACCCGAACGAATTCCTCTCGGTGATGGGCATGCAGCGGTCGGCGTAGGACGGAAGAGAGCAGATAGCAGATAGCAGATAGAAAATAGTGGATAGGAAAGAGGAAAGAGAGTTTGCCTCTCTTTCCTCTTTTCTATTTTCTATCTACTATCTACTATCTACTACTTTTTATCGAACTGCCGGAATCCCTCGCCGTACACTTCCTGCGCCTGTCCGATGACGACGAACGCCTGCGGGTCGGCGCGCGAGACGATGGCTTTGAGCGTGGAGGTTTCGGCGCGGCTGATGACGACGAAGAGGACCGGGCGTTCCTGATCGGTGAAGCCGCCGCGGCCGGCCCAGCGCGTGAGCCCGCGGCCCATCTGTTCCATGATGGCGTTGCCGACGGCGTCCGGCGCATTCGTGATGATGATCGCCATGCGGCTGATGTGAGCGCCTTCGGAGAGTGCCTCGGCGGCGACGCCGGCGACGTAGAGCGAGATCAGCGCGTAGAGAGCCTTTTCCCAGCCGAAGACGGCGCCGGCGAGGGCGATGACCACAGCGTCGGTGGCGATGTAGCTCTGGCTGAGCGGGATGCTGCGCCAGCGGACGAGCAGCAGCGCCAGGATGTCCGTCCCGCCGGTCGTGGCGCGCGCGAGAAAGACCATGCCCATGCCGAAGCCGTTGACGACCGAACCGACCAGCGTATTCAGAATGATGTCGCTCGTGATCGGCCGGAGCTTCATCTCTTCGAGCGCAGCCATCATGGCGGAATAGAGCACGACGGTGAAAATCGTGCGGGCGAGAAACTTCCAGCCGCCGAGCTTTTTCAGTCCGAGTGCGAACAGCGGCAGGTTGAGCACCAGCGTCACGATGCCGACGGGGATGGGGGCGGGCAGCACGCGGTTGAGGATGATGGCCAGGCCGGTGACGCCGCCGGAGGCGAGGTCGGCCGGGTTCAGGAAGAGCACGACGGAAAGCGCCTGCAGTGCGCAGCCGGCGACGATCAGCGCAGCGTCGCGCAGGAAAGTGAGGCGGGCATCGGTGGTGGAAGGTGGCACACGGCGATTGTACGAAACCTGGATTCTTACACGCGCGCCAGCTTGGCCGCCATCTCCGTCCAGCCGATCGGCGAGAGGCCGTATTTATGCTGGAGCTGTTCGTCGTTCATGCGGTCGGCGCGGAAATCTCGCATGGCGCACGTCCAGCGCAGCATCTCGAACGTGAGCGTGGGCAGGCCGGCGCGCGGCGCGACCTTGCCGGTGAGCAGGTACTCGAGATTGCGGCCGGTGCACGGGAAGAGCTTGTCGGTGATCTCGTAGCGTGCGATGTGCGCATCCAGCACGGCGAGGCATTCGGCGCTGATGGGCAGCGTGCGCTCCTTGAATTTCAGGTGCTTCTTGGCGTAGCGAATTTCGATGCCGCGCGGGTCGCGCACGATGTCGCGCACTGTGAGCCCCATGCACTCGCTCTTCTTGATGCCCGTTTCGAGGACCAGCGTGAGGACGGTGAACGGCCGCACATCGAGCTTCTCTTCGTGCGAATAAGCGCGCGCGGCGTCGAGCGCGCGCGCCGCCTGCTCATCGTCGAGCAGTTCGGGCAGGGGATCGACGAGTGGCTTGTACGGCACGCCGTCGGCCGGATCGAGCACGATGTAGCCGCGCTCGCGCAGAAAGCGAAAAAACACCTTGAGCGACGTCAGCCGGCGTTCGAGCGATTTCGGGCTGGCGGCGCGGCGTTGTCGTTCTTCGTGTTCGAGAAATTCACGCACGTGCTCGCTGCGGATCTGCGCGAGCAGCGGCGGCGGCGCTTCGTCGTCGGGGCGCAGGAAGCGCTCGAACAGCCGCACGTCTCCCCAGAAGGCCTTGCGCGTGTTGTCGGCGATCGGGCGCTTGTCGAGATGCGCGGCGTACTCGCGCAGCGCTTCGTCGAGGCGTTCGATGTGCGAAGTGGACATGCTTCGAGTGTAGTCGGGCCGCCGTCAGCCGCGGCCGCGCGCATATTCGCGGCTGACGTGAAAGCGCAGCGGTTCGCCGCGCTGCCAGCGGTCGAGCTCGTCGATCATCACGCGCGCCATGCGGTGGCATTCGCCGTTCATGCTGCCGGCGACGTGCGGCGTGAGCACGATGTTGGGCAGCTCGTAGAGCGGCGAACCTTCGACCGGCGGTTCCGGCCACGTCACGTCGAGCAGCGCGAACAGATCGGGCCGCTCGCGCAGCACGGCGATCAGGTCCGCTTCGTTCACCACCGCGCCGCGGGCGGTATTGATGAACGAGGCGCCGGGCTTCATGCGGCGCAGAAGAGCGCCGTCGATCAAGCCTTCGGTCTCCGGCAGCCACGGCGTGTGGCACGAGACGACGTCGGCGCGCGCGAAGACGTCGTCGAGCGAGACGAGCGTCACGCCGATGTCGCGGGCGAAGTCGGCCGGCGCGCCCGGGTCGTAGGCGATCACCTCGACGTCGTAGGCGCGCAATCGCTGCGCCACCATGCGGCCGATGGCGCCGAGCGAGACCAACCCGACCGTGCTGCGGTACGCGCCGGCGACGTGATCGGTCCGACGCAGGCGCTTTTCCTGCTTCACCTGCAGGACGGTGCGCCAGACCTGCTTGAGCGCCAGCACGATCTGCGCGACGGTGAATTCGGCGACGGGCACGCCGTTGGCGACGTTGGCGTTGGCGATCTGCACGCCGCGCTTCCAGACGTCTTCGGTGACGAAGGCATTCACCGCGCCGGCGCCATAGAACAGCACGCGCAGGTTCGGGAAGACTTCGAAGAACGCCTCGTCCATGCGCGGCATGCCCCAGCTCGAGAAGATCCCTTCGACGTCGTCGAAGCGGCCACGCTGCTCCAGGAAATTTTTCGGATCGAGACGCGGGCCGACGATTTCCACGCGTGCGGCGATGTCGCGTCGTTCATCGGGCCCGTAGACGAGGTCGTAGCTGTATTCGGGAAGCAGGTATACGCACTTCATGATTTTCGGAACTCGCTGTGCGGCAATGCTACCGCTCGCAGTCGATCGCTACAATCGGCGCCATGATCGTCATCGACGCCTCACCGGCGGTGCATCGCAAGGCGGGGCTGGCGCGCTACGCAGAAGAGCTGATCGGTGCGCTGGCCTACGCCGATCCGCGAATTCCGCCGGCGCGCAGCGGCTACGCGGCGTTTTACCATGATGCGGCGAACGCGCAGCCGAGCGCGCTGATTCAATCGCTGCCGCGCGCCGCTGTGTCGCAGACATCGTATCGCTGGCGGCTGCGCGCGTTGCTGGCGCAGGCGGCGAACGTGTCGCAGGACGCGCTGCTGGAAGGGCTGCCGGAGGCGCGCATCTTTCATGCCACCGAACATCTGCTGCCGCGCTTTAAAAATATCCGCACGGTGTTCACGCTGCACGACCTGATCTTTCGCCATTTCCCCCAGCACCATTTGCCGCGCAATCGCCTGTATCTGAATTTGTCGATGCCGCTTTTTCTGCGGCGGGCGGAAGTCGTCATCTGCGTGAGTGAACACACGAAGCGCGACGCGATGCGGGCGTACGGCGTTCCCGAGGAGAAGCTCGTCGTGATTCACGAAGGCGTGCATCCGCGCTTTCGTCGCGTCGACGACGTCGACGCGCTGCAGACGGTGCGCGAGCTGCATTCGCTGCCCGAGCGCTTCATGCTTTCGGTCGGCACGATCGAGCCACGCAAGAACTACCCGCTGCTGATCGAGGCGTTCGCCGAATTGATGCGACGGCGCGGTGATGCCACGTCGCAGCTGATCATCGTCGGGCGGGAAGGCTGGCTGTTCGAGGAGACGTATCGCGCGGTGCATCGCAGCGGCATGACCGGGCGGGTGCGTTTCCTGGGCTTCGTCGACGACGCGCATCTGCCGGTGTTGTATTCGCTGGCCGACGTGTTCGCTTTCCCATCGGTGTACGAGGGATTCGGATTTCCGCCGCTCGAGGCATTGGCGTGCGGCGCCGCCGTGGTGTGTTCGAACGCGTCGTCGTTGCCGGAGATCGTGGGCGACGCGGCGCTGACTGCGTCGCCGACCGACGCCGGCGCGTGGGTGAGCGCGCTCGAGCGGGCGTGGACGGACGCGGCGCTGCGGCGCGATCTGCAGTCGCGCGGCCCGGCGCGCGCGGCGCGCTTCACGTGGCCGGCGGCGGCGCGGGCGACCCGCCGCGTCTACGACGATCTGCTCGCGAAAAACGCAGCGCGCCGGCGATGAGGCCGGCGCGCGTCGGAGAGCGGGAGACGGGATTCGAACCCGCGACATTCTGCTTGGGAAGCAGACGCTCTACCACTGAACTACTCCCGCGAATGGCGTGAAGTATATAGCATG
>JBIIIA010000475.1:0-2761 GCA_044235195.1 Thermoflexales bacterium | reverse complement strand
GTCGATCACTCCGAAGTAATCCGGCGTGAAGTTGATCGTCGGTCGCTCGGCCGTTCGCGTCGCAGTCGGATCGCCGAACTGCGTCAAGTCGTCGAACGTCCACGCTGGGCTGCGCGTCATGCCGACATAGTAGCCGCCCATGACATCCTCCTGAGCCGGACGTTCGAACGACACATCATTCGCACCCGTCCACGTCGGCGTGATCACCGCTGCGACCATGTCGAAGAGGACGCCGTACGACTGCGACGTGCTCCAGCCGGCCTTGTCCGTCGCCGTAATCGTCACGTTGTGCACCGGACCGCTGCCGTCGACCGGCAGCGCATCCGTGCGTGCGACCTTCAGGCTCCAGCGATCGTCTGCGACGCTCGCGACGTACACGGCATCGTCGATCTGCACCTGCACGTCCGCGATGCCGCTCTGTTTCATGGACGGGTCGTCCGATGAATCCGATGCGACGCCGGTGAACAGAATGAACGGGTCCGTATACGCGCTCTGCGTCAGCACACGGTCCGTGACGTACGTCGGATCCGGCGATGCGTCGAACGAAGCACTCGGCCACGTATAGTCGAGCAGGAACGTCGTCGTGTACGCACTGCTCGACTCGCCGGAGACTACCTGGGCGACCAGCTCATTTTCACCTTCGTTTACCGAGTTCCAGATCATATCGATATCCAGCAGATCGGTGATTACTTCCGACGTCGTGCGCCGCGCCTTCGTCTCCGGTTGGTTGTAGTCACGCGTGTAGATCTCCTGCCCATTGAGCATGACCGTAACGAAATCGATTCCCCCGGGCGCTTCGACGTAGCCGAGGATGCGCCGTTCGATTGTGTCCGAATACACCGTCTGCGGCGTCGGGTAGTAGATTTCGATCTGCGGCTCGGCGGCGTTCGCGCGCGCAGCCGGCGCATCGGCCGGACGCGCCATCACGGCCGAAGCCGTGCTCGCAGCACTGCAGTTGCCGTCGAAGTCGCACATCGTGAATGAAGCCGTGGATGTGAACGGCAGCGTGCAGCGGTACGTCGCTTCGACCGTGTCGGCCGCTCCGCCGATCAGGCCGGCCCACGGCATCCATGCCTGCTTCGAACTTACCAGAAATCCTGCGTTGGCGCATTGCACCGAAGACTGCATTCCCTGCTGCATGTACAAGCGCATGTCCTTCGCATTGATTGTGTAGTTCACGCCCTGCACAGGGCCGGGCAGCCACACGGTCCCGCTCGAGCGCGTCACGGTGATGCGCGGCGCGGCGCTGTCCACGACGCGGCGCAGCGACTCCGTGCTGCGCGCGTCGCCGGCGATCTGGCCGCCGCGCGTGCCGCGCAGCTCGATGTCGAACAGACCTTCCAGACCGGCCGGCGGCGTCGTGCGCCATGTGCTGTACGTGCCCGCACTCAGCGGCGTCATCTGCGCTGCGCGGAAGCCGCTCTGCGCCAGCGCGTTCGCATCGCGCGCATCCAGCGCAACCGGGTACACCTGCACGTCGTCGAGCGAACCGGCGAACGCATTCGCTGCGCTCCACGGCGTCCCACCGATCTGCCAACCGCCCGTGCCGCCGAACACCGCCGTCGCCACTTCCATCGCAACCTGCACGCCGTCGCGATACAGCGTGCGCCTGCGCGACGCCGCATCGAACGTGCACAGCCAGTGATGCCAGTCCAGGTCCGTATACTGCGCCACCGTCGTCAAGGCATTGTTCGTGAACGAGCAGGTAAACCGATTGTCGGCGTTGAACCCGATGGACAAGCCGTTGTTCGTCGTCGCCTGCCCCTGGCCGAAGATCACGTCCGCGGTGCCGATGCCGCCGCGCTTCGCCCACGCACCGACCGACCACGACCGACTCGCCAGCGCGAATTTCGGCGCAACCGTCAGCGCATCGTTGACGCCGTTCAGCACGGCGATGCCCTGTCCCTCCGGCAGCTGCGGCGCGCCGACGCTCGACACAGGCTGCGCCCATGCCGAAGCGTCGCCGAACCCATTCGCGAAGTCGAGCGTCAGCACCGGATCGCGGCCGGCATACAGGCCGTAGATCTCGGCCGCATTCAACGTGCGCGTATAGATGCGCACATCGTCGAACGAACCCGTCGCACCGCGCCCGATCGCCGGAACATTCTCGAAATCGGCCAGCAGCGGCGAGCCGCTGAATGAGCCTGATCCCACAGACACCCCGTTCGCATAGAGCACATATCCCGTCGTGTTCACCGCAGCAGCGACGTGCACCCATTGTCCGGCCGTGTACGTGAAGGGCACGGTTGCGTCCTGCGCAAGCCAGACTTCGCTGCCGCCGCCGACGATGCCGCCGACGCTGACGATGATTTGATTTCCGCCGCTCAGCGTCACACGGAACGGATGGGCGGATACCCTGTCCACCGATTCAGACACGATCGGCGTAATCCGGGAAACGCTGTCCGGCCGCACCCACGCCGCAGTCGTATATCGGTCGGCAACAGTACCGATTCCAGACAAGTCGAGCTTGTCATTGCCGTCGAACGTCGCCGCCGCATCACGCATGCCGCGTGCGCCGCTCGTCGGGCACTGCGTGCCGCTGCAGCTTCCCGCAGCTTTGCCGACCAGGCTGCGGAAGCCGGTCGCGTTGTCTGCGCCGACGATGTCGTCCAGCGGCAGATAGGCCACCATTCCCGCACCCACCGGCTCGCTGCTCGACGCCAGCGCGACCGGCTTGAACGCCGCCTCGACGCTCGGGACGCCGGACACGATCGGCTGCGCCAGGCGGCGCACTTCGTCCCCGCTCAGCGCACTGCGATAG
>JBIIIA010000114.1:0-9288 GCA_044235195.1 Thermoflexales bacterium | reverse complement strand
GGGCAAGCATGGCTGCGGCTATGCCATCTGCACGAAATGCGGCTACGCTGCGCCGGAGGAGAAGCCGAGCGGTAACGGGCGCATAAATCTGCCGGATGGATTCGAGGCGCACCTTCCGCTGGATGCTCGGCATGATTACAAGTGGAGGTGTTGGAAGGAAGAGGAAGCGCCGGTGATTCGCCATCAGTGGCTGGCTGCGCAGCAATCGACCGACGTTCTTCTTCTCGACTTCTCACAAGTGCCGGGTGCCGGCGAATTCGACGACGACGTGGCGCAGACGATCGGGCATGCGCTGCGCCTGGCCGGTGCACGTGTGCTCGAGATCGACAGCCGTGAGCTCGGCATGACCACGGCGAAGATCAACGGAAAGTCCGCGATCATCCTGTACGACAACGTGCCGGGTGGCGCCGGGCACATACTCGAGCTGATGAAAACGCAAAAAGTGCAACGCGACTGGTTCGAGGTCGCATTGAATGACGTGCTATACGTGAGTGACGCACATCACAAATCGTGCGAGACCGCCTGCGTCGATTGCCTGCTGGCGTTCGATACACAGATCGACGTGCTGCTCCAAAAAATTCACCGTCGCAAGGGCTGGGAGTTTCTGAACGCGCTGCTCGCGAATTCCCCGCTCACTCCTCCCACCTCGGCCGGCCGATCATGAGCAGCTCGCGGCGCGCGCGTGACATGGCCGTGTGCGCCCAGCGCACGGCCTGCTCGCCGCGCCCGTCGTCGTCGCGGAAATCTACGATCACCGTGTCCCACTCGCCGTCCTGCGCCGCGCGACAGGTCGACGCGTAGCCGTAGCGCACCGGCAGCGCGTCGAATCGATACGCATGCTTCATCGCCGTGTCGAATATTCGGTGGAACTCGATGCGGCGCAGTGGATGGTTCAGCTGCTCGAAGTGCGCGTGGAGCGCCCGCATTTCCAGCGCCGTGAGATGCTCTCGCGGCCCGTTCAACAGGTTTTCGAGAATCACGCATTCGACTTCTCTGACGCCGGCGTCGCCGTTGCGCCGGTGCAGCGTGACTTCGCGGAACAGCAGGTCGACCGGCGCGCTGCCGCGCACCGCCGCACGCACGCGCACGATCGAGCCGCCGACCGCGGCCGCCGCCACGATGTCGTCGTGCGAAACTCCGTTCGCCGGCAGCCTGCTGCGCACGCGCAGCAGATCGCCGGCGCGCAGTTCGCAGTCGGCGTCGCCCCAGCGCCGCTGTCGCACCGCGCGCGTGAATTCCCACGCTCGCTCCTCCGACGAGGTGATGATCATCGCCGACTCGCCGTGCTGCGCGGCGTTCGCGGCGCGCTCCACGCCTTCCTCCGGCGAGATGCTGCGCACTCGCGCGCTGCGAAACATTCCACTCGCTTCCGCTTCGCGCAGCCGCACGCACGCGCGCTGCACGGCGGTCTGCTCCGCGCGCTGCGCGTCGCACATCGTGTATTCCTCGCACGCGATGCCGAATTGCGTGTGCAGATATTCCTTCGAAACGCCGATGCCCGGGCGCAGATTCGCCGGATCGTCCACGAACAAAAGGCGGACGCCGGTGCGTCGATTCCATCCCAGCGCCGTCAGCCCGGCGGATCGGACGATGTCGCTCAACAGACGCCGGCTGCCGAAGTGCGCGATGTCGTCGGCGCTCTCTTCGTCGCCGATCATTGACGCGCCCACGATGATGTACACCTGCCCGTTCCACGTGCGGCTCCCGAGTGGCAAGAAAGCGCGCGGCCCGGATTCGTGTGCATCGCGCGTTTCATGAAAAATGAACTGCTCGCTCCACGAATAGAAAAAATCGTGGACAGAGCACACCTCGCATTTGATGCGCTCTTTCCACTGCCGCGCCGCCCGCGCCGTCGGTGTGATCAGGTGCATGCTTCTACCCCGCACATCGAAATTGCGCAGCAGCGCATCCAGCATCGTGGGAACGTCGCGGTCGATCCACAGCTGAAAACACGGCGTCGTTCCCGCCAGCCATCGCTGCAGTTGCTGAAGCGCGGGAAAGAGTTCGATCACTTCCGTCATCGTCGTTATCGCTGTTCTTGTCTTGGATTTAGCTGCCTGCGCAGCAGTGTCATGTCGAAGTAGATGCGGCCATGGATGATGCGTCCCGCGGCGACGTCGTAGATGGCGCAGACCGGCAGGTCGAAGCAGCGGCCGGCCGCGATGATGCCCTCGAAGTTCCCGATCTGCCTGCCGCGAAAATCGCCGCAGATCATCGCACTTTCTGCGGTGTAGTGCTGCACGCGCATCGTGAACGTCGTGTCGCTGAATGCGATGTTTTTCACGTAGTGTCGCAGCACGTTCACGCCGCCCCGGCCGTAAAACGTGTGGCTGGTGGGGAAGAGCTCGAAAATGACATTTTCTGTGAGCAGCGATAGATCGACTGGCTCGGCGTTCAGGTAGCGCGATATGACGTCGCGTGTGCTTTCAGCTGACATAGGCATCTGGGCGCATATCCTAAGTTTCATGAATTCTAATCGTTGCAGAAATTGTGGGTGCTTGGGTGTTTTGGGTGCATCCGTTGTCCGCTACACTTCCCGATCATGATGCTTTCTTCACAAGACATTGCTGCACTGAAGGCCGGCGTAGCGCCGATCACGGCGACGGAAATGCTGGGCCGCATCGATCGGGCGCAGCAGTTGATGCGCCGCAACGGCATCGACGCGCTCTTTCTCGAGGCCGGCACCGGCCTGCGCTATTTCACCGGCGTGCATCATTGGCAGAGTGAGCGCATGATCGCGGCGGTCATTCCCGCGCGCGGCGAAATCTCGTATGTGTGTCCGGCGTTCGAGGAAGCGCGCTTTCGCGAGATGCTGTCGTTCGGCGACGACGTGCGCGTCTGGGAAGAGCATGAAAGTCCGTACGAGCGGGTGGTGCAAGTGCTGCGCGATCGCGGCGTCGCCGGCGGCGTGCTCGCCCTCGACGAGAGCACGCGCTTCTTTCTGTTCGACGGCATCCGCCGCGCTGCGCCGCAGCTGCAGATCGTCAGCGGCGATCCGGTGACGATTCCCTGCCGCTCCTGCAAATCGCCGGCCGAGATCGCGCTCATGCAGCGCGCCGCTGCGATCAACACGGCGGCCTACCGCGTCGCCATTTCGATGCTGCACGAAGGAATGTCGCAGCCGGAATTCGCCGCGAATGCTGAAGCGGCGCTGAAGGCGCTCGGCGTGCCGGGCGGCATCGGCGCACAGTTCGGCGCCGGCACGGCGTTTCCGCACGGCACGCGCGAGCCGCAGTTCCTGCGCGAGGGCGACGTCGTGCTCATGGACGGCGTGTGCAGCCTCGAGGGCTACCACTCCGACATCAGCCGCGTGGTGGTCTTCGGCCAGCCCACGCAGCGCCAGCGCGATGTCTGGCATCTCGAACAGGAGGCGCAGGCCGCTGCCTTCGCCGCCGCGCAGATCGGCGCGCCGTGCGAAGACGTCGACGCCGCCGCGCGCAAGGTCATCACCGACGCCGGCTTCGGCCCCGACTACAAGGTGCCCGGCCTGCCGCATCGCACCGGCCACGGCATCGGCCTCGACATCCATGAATGGCACTATCTCGTGCGCGGCAATCGCACGCCGCTCGCGCCGGGCATGTGCTTCACCAACGAGCCGATGATCGCCATCTACGGCGAGTTCGGTGTGCGCCTCGAAGACTGCTTTTACATGACCGAAGATGGCCCGCGCTGGTTCACGCTGCCCAGCCCGTCCATCACGCAGCCGTTCGCCTGATGAAACCTTAAATTTCCATCGCCGGCGTGCGCCCTATTGCATCCGTGCACGTTATATGTAAACTATGCGCCGTTGAGCCCGGGTGGATCGAACTGCTCTTCGTCGAGCCATGACGTTCGAAAATCCTGCGCTTGTCACAACTGCTTGCCCACGCCTCGTCAAGCCTACGCAGTCTGGTGACCCAACACCCCCAAAATGCATCCAGGTGAATATCTGCTCGATGAGAGCGCTGGCGAAATCGTCGCCAACGCCGGACGCGTCGTCGCGCGCGTCATCGTGCGCAACCGTGGCGATCGACCGATTCAGGTCGGCAGTCACTTCCATTTCTTCGAAGTGAACGGGCAGCTCGAATTCGAGCGTGCCGTCGCGTATGGCATGCGCCTGAATATTCCTGCCGGCACGGCGGTGCGCTTCGAGCCGGGCGATGAGAAAGAGATCGAGCTCGTGGCTTTCGCCGGCGAGCGCATCGTCCTCGGTCATCGCGGGTTGGTGAATGGATCGCTGTAGCGGCTGTAGCGATTGAAATACGGAATCGACGATGACACTGAGCATTCCACGCAAAACGTATGCCGATCTCTACGGCCCGACGCGCGGCGATCGCGTGCGCCTCGCCGACACCGAGCTGCTCATCGAGATCGAGCGTGACTTCACCGTCTACGGTGACGAAATCACGTTCGGCGGCGGCAAGGTGATTCGCGATGGCATGGGCCAGAGCGGCCGCGCCGTGCGCGCCGACGGCGTCCTCGATCTCGTCATCACGAACGCGATCGTCATCGATCACTGGGGCATCGTGAAGGGCGACATCGGCATTCGCGACGGCCGCATCGTCAAGGTCGGCAAGGCCGGCAACCCCGATGTCATGGCCGGCGTCGATCCGGAGCTCGTGGTGGGCGCTTCGACGGAAGTGATCGCCGGTGAGCACCTGATCGTGACGGCGGGCGGCATCGACAGCCACATCCACTTCATTGCCCCGCAGCAGATTTACGAAGCCATCAGCGGCGGCGTCACCACGATGATCGGCGGCGGCACCGGGCCGGCCACCGGCACGAACGCGACGACGTGCACGCCGGGCGAATGGAACATGGCGCGCATGCTGCAGGCGGCCGATGCGTGGCCGATGAACTTCGGCTTCCTCGGCAAAGGCAACGTCGCCACGCCCGGCCCGCTGATCGAACAAGTGGCCGCGGGCGCGTGCGGGCTCAAGCTGCACGAGGACTGGGGGACGACGCCGGCGGCGATCGATGCGTGTCTGCGCGTCGCCGACGAGATGGACGTGCAGGTCGCCATTCACACCGACACGATCAACGAAGCCGGCTACGTCGAAGACACGATCGCGGCGATCGCCGGGCGCACGATTCACACGTATCACACCGAGGGCGCCGGCGGCGGGCACGCGCCGGACATCATCCGCATCGCATCGCTGCCGCACGTGCTGCCGTCGTCGACGAATCCGACGCGGCCGTTTACCGTGAACACGATCGCCGAGCACCTCGACATGCTGATGGTCTGCCATCACTTGAACCCGCTGGTGCCCGAGGATGTGGCGTTCGCCGAGAGCCGCATTCGCGCCGAGACGATCGCCGCCGAGGACATCCTGCACGACATGGGCGTGTTCAGCATGATCTCGAGCGATTCGCAGGCGATGGGGCGCGTCGGGGAAGTCGTCACCCGCACGTGGCAGACGGCGCACAAAATGAAAGTGCAGCGCGGCGCGCTGGCCGAGGATTCCTCGCGCAGCGACAACGCGCGCGTCAAGCGCTACGTGGCGAAGTACACGATCAACCCGGCGCGCGCGCACGGCATGGCCGATCAGATCGGCTCGATCGAACCCGGCAAGCTGGCCGACCTGGTGCTGTGGAAGCCGGCGATGTTCGGCGTGAAGCCGGAGATGGTGATCAAGGGCGGCTTCATCGCGTGGAGCGTGATGGGCGATGCGAACGCGTCGATCCCGACGCCGCAGCCGGTGATGTATCGCCCGATGTTCGGCGCGTTCGGCGGCGCCGTCGCCGCGACGAGCCTGACGTTTCTTTCGCAGGCGGCGATCGACGCCGGCGTTCCGCACAAGCTCGGACTGCACAAGGCGGCCGCGGCGGTGCGCGGTTGCCGCAGCGTGGGCAAGGCCGACATGGTGCACAACGCCGCCATGCCGGTCATCGAAGTCGATCCCGAGACGTATGAGGTGCGCGCCGATGGTCTGCTGCTGACCTGCGAGCCCGCGCACGTGCTTCCGATGGCGCAGCGCTACTTTCTGTTTTAGCCGCGCTGCCTGAATTATTCGTTCATGACGTTCGCGCGACATCGTATTCGACGAGCCGCGCGAACGATATGAAAACGGCGAAGAATATCCCGCGACGGATAGATGAACGCCACATCGTATTTTGTTCGAAGGAGAAGAATGTCATCTATCAAGAAAACTCTCGTTTCGCGCCGCTCGCTGTTGAAGCTTGCCGGCACCGCTGCCGGCGGCCTGCTGCTGTCGGCGTGCGCGCCGGCCGCTGCGCCCGCGCCGAAGCCCGCTGAGTCGTCCGCTGCGGAGGCCAAGCCCACCGATGCCCCCGCCGCGGCCGCTGCCGACACGATCAAGGTCGGCGTGCTGCACTCGCTCAGCGGCACGATGTCGATCAGCGAAGTGTCGGTCAAGGACTCGACGCTGCTGGCCATCGAGGAGATCAACGCCGCCGGCGGCGTCATGGGCAAGCAGCTCGTGCCGACGATCGAGGACGGCGCCAGCGACTGGCCGACGTTCGCCGAAAAGTCCAAGAAGCTCATTCAGCAGGATCAGGTCGCCGTGGTGTTCGGCTGCTGGACCAGCGCCAGCCGCAAGGCCGTCAAGCCGGTGTTCGAGCAGCTCAACGGCCTGCTGTTCTATCCGGTACAGTACGAAGGCCTCGAGCAGTCGCCGAACATCTTCTACACCGGCGCTGAGCCCAGCCAGCAGATCGTCCCCGGCATCGACTACCTGCTCGAGCAGGGCAAGAAGAACATCTATCTGCTCGGTTCGGACTATGTGTTCCCGCGCACGGCCAACAAGATCATCAAGCTGCAGCTCGAAGCCAAGGGCGGCACGACGGCCGGTGAGGAATACGTGCAGCTCGGCGGCACGGAATTCAGCACGATCATCGCCAAGATCAAGGAAGCCAAGCCGGATGCCATCTTCAACACGCTGAACGGCGACAGCAACGTCGCGTTCTTCAAGCAGTTCAAGGATGCCGGCTTCACGGCGGATTCGTTGATCACGATGTCGGTCAGCGTGGCCGAGGAAGAGGTGCGTGGCATCGGTGCGGACTATCTCGCTGGTCACCTCACCGCCTGGAACTACTATCAGACGACCAATACGCCGGCGAACGAAAAGTTCGTGGCGGCGTACAAGGCGAAGTACGGCAAGGATCGCGTCACGGCGGATCCGATCGAGGCCGGCTACTTCGGCGTGTATCTGTGGAAGGCCGCCGTCGAGAAGGCCGGCTCCACGGACATCGCCAAGATCAAGGAAGCCGTCAAGAGCAACGAAATCACGTTCGACGCTCCCGAAGGCAAAGTCAAGATCGACGGCGAAACGCAGCACACGTACAAGTACGTGCGCATCGGCAAGGTGCGCGCCGACGGTTTGATCGATGCGGTCTACGAGAGCAAGGACCCGCTCAAGCCGGATCCGTTCCTGAAGCAGTACGACTGGGCCAAGAGCCTGTCGTAATTCGTCTGCCGAACGTCGTGTCACGCGGTTGCTGCGCAGCTTCGAAAGCTGCGCAGCAATCGCGCATTCCCATATCCCTGAGCCGCCTGTGAGGTCGGCGCACATGGAAACCATAGTTCTTCAGCTGTTCAATGGGATGAGCTTCGGCAGCATCCTTCTGTTGATCTCGATCGGTCTGGCGTTTTCGTTCGGCCTGATGAACGTGATCAACATGGCGCACGGCGAATTCATCATGGTCGGCGCTTACGTGACGTACCTGATGCAGCAGTTCGCGCCGGCGATGGGCGGCGTACAGGCCGGCGCATGGTTCGTCGCTTCGCTGCCGGCTGCATTCCTCATCGCCGGCGCATTGGGATGGCTGTTGGAGGTGACTCTCGTGCGCCGTCTGTACGGTCGGCCGCTCGACACGCTGCTGGCTACGTGGGGCGTCGGCCTCATTCTGCAGCAGCTGGCGCGCAGCATTTTCGGCGCGCCCAACGTGCAGGTCACCAGCCCCGCCTGGCTGGACGGCGGCCTGGCGATCGCCGACTACGTGCTTCCCTACAAGCGCATTTTCATCATGGCGCTCGTGCTGATCGTCGTCGCCGCGATCTACGTGTATCTGTATCGCACGAACAGCGGGCGTCGCCTGCGCGCCGTGATGCAGAACCGCGACATGGCGTCGTGTCTCGGCGTGGAGTCGCGCCGCGTCGACGCCGTCACGTTCGCGATCGGCGCCGGCCTCGCCGGCGTCGCTGGCTGTGCGTTGACGCTGATCGGCCCCATCGGCCCGGCGATCGGCACGTACTACATCGTGGACGCCTTTCTCGTCGTCGTTCTCGGCGGCGTCGGCCAGCTTCCCGGCACCATCGCCGCAGCGCTGCTGATCGGCATGGCGAACACGTACTTCGAACTCGGCACCAGCGCATCGATGGGCAAGGTGCTCGTCTTCGCACTCGTCATCATCTTCCTGCAGTGGCGCCCCTCCGGTCTGGCGAAGCTGCGCACTCGATAAGCCATGGCTACAGACAGGACTGCGCAGTTGCGCTCTCATTTCTTCGTTCGTGCGGCAGGGCAATGGGCGCCGATCGTCGTGCTCGCGGCGCTGCTCTTCGTCGCTCCGGGGTTTCTCTCCGATTTCCGCCTGAATCTCCTCGGACGCTTTCTGACCTATGCCATGGTCGCCGTCGGGCTGAATCTGATCTGGGGATTCGGCGGCATGCTCAGCATGGGGCAGGGCTTGTTCTTCGGCCTCGGTGCGTACGCCATGGGCATGTATCTGAAGCTCGAGGCGACGGGCAATGAGCTGCCCGACTTCATGTCGTGGAGCGGCCTCGAGTCGCTGCCCGGCTTCTGGGAGCCGTTTCGTTCGCCGGCCTTCGCCGTGGCGATGGCGGTGATCGTGCCGGTCTTCGTCGCGGTCGTGATCGGCTTCCCGATCTTTCGCAGCCGGACGCGCGACGTGTACTTTTCGATCATCACGCAGGCGCTGACGCTGATCGTCAGCATTCTGTTCATCGGCCAGCAGCCGATCACCGGTGGAACGAACGGGCTGACGAACTTCACCACGATCTTCGGCCAGCCGCTGATCGCCACGGGCACGCAGCAGGCGCTGTTCTACGCTTCGGCCGCGTGTCTGATCGCTGCGTTCGTCGCGTGCGCCGTGCTCGTTCGCACGCGCTTCGGCAAACTGCTGGTGGCCATGCGCGACGACGAGGATCGCGTGCGCTTCCTCGGCTACGACCCGGCCGTGCTCAAGACGATCGTGTTCGCGGCGTCGGCGGCGATTTCCGGCCTCGCCGGCGCGCTGTTCGTTCCGCAGGTCGGCATCATCTCGCCGTCCGCGCTGGGCGTGATCCCGTCGATCGAAATCGTGATCTGGGTGGCCGTCGGCGGACGCGGC
>JBIIIA010000113.1:0-9303 GCA_044235195.1 Thermoflexales bacterium | reverse complement strand
CGAATTTCCGGCGCTCCGACGGCCGTGCCGGTCGGCAGGCACAACACGCGTCCGGTGAGCGATTCGGTGTGCGGCAGGTCGAACCCGGATTTCGGCGCACGAGAACGGTACGGCTCCATGCGGTGCAGGCCCGGATAGAAGTAGCGCCGCGCCATGACGTTCTCCGTCCACAGCACGCGCTGCATCTGGTCGCGGTCGAGGCCGGCCTGCGCTGCATCGACGTCGACGACGATGTACTGATAATTGTTGTGCTCACGATCGTCGTAGTCGATGACGTGCAGACCCGGGATCTCACCGAGTTCGGCGCGGTATCGCAGGTAGTTTCTCCGGTTGGCGTCGATGAAATCGGAGACGCTCTCGAGCGAAGTCAGGCCCATCGCCGCGGATATTTCGGTGAGCTTGCCGTTGGTGCCCAGATGAGTCACGGTGTCGTAGTCGGCGAATCCGAAGTTGCGCAGCAGGCGCAGGCGGCCGGCGAGTGCGTCGTCGTTCGTCACCGCTGCGCCGCCCTCGAATGCATTGCAGAATTTGGTCGCGTGAAAGCTGAACACTTCGACATCGCCGACGCCGCCGAGCATGCGCTGCTCATGCGAACAGAGAAAGGCGTGCGCCGCGTCGAACATCAGCCGCAGCCCGCGGCGATCCGCGAGCGCACGCAGCGCACTCGGATCGCACGCCCGTCCCCAGACGTGCACGCCGACGATGCCGGTGGTGCGCGGCGTGATGCACGCTTCGACTTTGGCAGGATCCAGGTTGTGGGTGCGCGGGTCGATGTCGCAGAAGACCGGCGTGATGCCCTGCCACGCCAGCGCGTGCGCCGTCGCCACGAAGGTAAACGCCGGCACGATGACTTCGCCGCGCAGTTCGAGCGCGCGCGCGGCGACGTCGATCGCCACTGTCGCATTGCACATCGCGACGCAGTGACGCACTCCGAGCAGGTCGGCGATGTGTTCTTCGAATTCCCGCACGAACGGGCCGTCGTTGCTCAGCCAGCGCCGATCGAGCGCCTGCTCGATGCGGTTCATCAACCTGCGGCGATCGCCGATGTTCGGCCGCCCCACATGCAGCGGTGCAGCGGCCGCCGGCGCACCGCCGAAAACCGCGAGGTCAGCTGCTTGCATCTTGCTCATGTCTCCCCCCATTTCGATTTCTTGCGCACCCGTATATTCGGGGCATGGCGACTCGGCCGGAATTTACGGATTGACTCTTACTCATGCGCCCATTCCCGACGTCGATACGCCGGAAAGAACGTCTCATCCGAATGATCGACCTGCGCCGCCTCGCACAGCCGGCGATAGCGTTCGGGGTCGACGATGCGCCGACACAGATACGACGTGCGGCGTGCATTGGCCCAGCCGCGCTTGAACTGCGACAGACCGTCGGTCGAATCGTCGATCAATCCGGCGCTCGCCCCGAGGCACAGCCAGCGCACCTGCCCGGCGAATGCGTCGAACGCCGATCGGAACAAGGCGTACGACGCATGCAGGGCGTAGCCGATTTCGTCGTACGCGGCGAGGTGGTAGTACGCCCGGTCGTCGTATACGAACCACAGGCAGGCGCCCACGCACTGGCCGCCCAGATTCGCATGAAACATGACTGCGCCTGGCACTCGGAGCTGCGCCGCCAGCGAGGCCGGCGAAAAGCGCGCCGGCCCACGCACGTGATGGCGCTCGATCAGCTTTTCGTACAGAGCGACGAACGTCGCCGCATCGAATTGATCGGCCGGAGTGCGGTGCACGTCCAGGGAACGCAGCGCGCGCCGTGCGTAGCGCCGATGCTGCGCGCCGATGAATACATCGGGCGACTGCGACAGATCGGCGATGTAGTGCTCCTTGAACGGCCGCACTCCCTGCGGAAAGCATGCGCGCAGCGCCGCGACCGAAGCATCGGCGAACGGGTCCGTCACCGCGCTGATCGTCGCCAGATCGGTCTGCGCTTCGAGATCCGTGCGCAGCCCGGACCAGTCGCGGCACATCAGCAGCGGATACGGGCCCATCGCATCGCAGCCGCCGTCGGCGACGGTGCGCGTCAGCAGCCACGCGTCGCTGGTGGACAGGCTGCGCGGCGTGCCGAATTCTCCGAATGCCTCTGCATACGCGGGATCGCGATACGCTGCCCCGTGCTCGGTCGTCATCTTCCTTCCCCCCCTGCTCTCGAGCCACCCAGATCATGGTCCGCCGATCCCTTGTCTTCGAGCCAGCGTCGTGCCTGTGCATGCAGGCGCGCCGCATCGATTCGTTGATTCGAAAAGTGCTGTTTCAATAAATAGGCAGCGTAGAGATCCGCATAGGCGCCGACGCGCGCCCGAAATACGGATGGATGCGACGGCGCGTACGTGCGCAGAAAATGCTCGAACAAATCGCGGTCGCGCAGCGACATGTACCACACCGCCGGGTCGTAGGCCGGATCGCCGCCGCGCGCCGACGCCCAGTCGATCAACACGCATTCACCGTCCGGCCGTGCCAGATAATTGCCCGGCCACAGGTCGCCGTGCAGAACAGCCGGCTCCCGCAGCGGCGCCGCCAGCAGCAGATCACGTGCATGCATCAGGCGCACGCGGATGTCGTGCGTCAGCCTGGATTCAGCCTCGGGATCGTACGGCAGTTCCGATTCGAGCCATTCGGCGAAATCGACGGGCTTCGCCGAATGAAGTACGCCGAACGTTACCGCGTTGAGGTCGTGCACCTGCCGCAGCGCTCGGCCGAGGCTTTCGGCCATGCGAATGGCATCGGCGCGCGGCATGAGCCACAGCTCGGAGATCTCGGACGCAATGAATTCCTCGGCGATCCAGGCCGCGTCGCCGCCGCCGTCCCCCCCGGTCAGCTGGCCGTGTGCCCGCACCGCCGGCGCACGCACACCGGCGGCGCGCAGGCGCAGCAGCAGTCCGACGAGCGACTCGACGCGCTGCACCGCCTGTGGCCCGCGCAGCAGCCGCAGCAGAACTCTTTCGTTCGACAAGCTCAGGATGTATGTATTGCGATTGGTCCCGCTGCCGGTGTCGGCCACTCCGAGCACAGGCGTGCCGAGCGCGCGGCCGGCCTGCTGCACCGCGGCCTGCACATCCTCCCGCCGCACGATTACGCCGATCTTGTTCAGACACGCACGCGCGAACACCGACCACGCGCCGACGTTGCTGATCAGCTGCGGCGCACCGCGAAAAGCCCGAACCATGCCCGAAAGGGCTCCGTCGAAGTTGCCGGCGCGAAAGGCGCTGAATCCGAATTCGGCGTCGCGCAGCGCACGGATGTGGCGGGCGAACGATTCGGGCTGCACGCGACGCAGCGCGCCGAGAAACGCATCCAGCTCGGCATCGTTCATGCCGTCGGTGGAGCGCAGAGCCGCAAGCAGCAGCAGGTCCTGGTGATCATGTGCGGTGCCCGCCGCCGCCTCGAGCATTTTCACGCGCACGCGCGCTGCAGCGATCGCACCGTTGCGCACGGCGCGCATGGCCATGTCCGCATACTCGCCGGCCAGCAACGTGCGGTCGAGCTCGCCGATGCGCTGCTCACTCTGCGACAGCCGCGCCCAGATCGCGTCCGGCGATTTTCCGTGCGCGGTGCGCACACCCAGCAGGTCTACGGATTCGACGAACGAGCGCCGCAGCAGCGGGAATGCCCCCAGGAGTTCGCAGAGCGCGTCCGATTCATCGCGCGGAAACGATGCGCGGCCGAGCAGCCGCGTGGCCACTCGGTGCGGAGGCTGATCAGGTTCGTGCGCGATGAACGCCGCGCCGAGCTCGGGCGCCCCTTCCAGTCGCGCGGCGAGTCGATCGAAATGATCCGGGGCGATGAGCGCGTCGCGCGTCAGGAAGAGCACGGCATCGCCGTGGCTGCGCGCGAATCCGCGCTGCCACGCTTCGAGGGGCGTCTCGGCGCGCTGCGCGATCGTCTCGTGCACGGCGACGCCACGCGCCGCAGCCGCAACTGTGCTTTCGCCGATTTCCGACACCAGCACGGATACTTTCAGCATCGATGCACCTCCCAGTGCGAAGCGGGCTGCACCACGCCGCTGCTGTCCAGTCCACGCAGGGAACCTCGCACCCGAAACGATCGGGCATCGCTGCGCCCGTACACCAGCGAGTGATGACTGTCGACGAGATGCACTTCCGCAAAGTAGTAGTCCGGCGTCGGATGAAACGGATCGACGCGAACGTCCAGCGTGCCGGCTCCGCTCAGCGATTCCCTGTGGTCGATGGTCTGCTCGCTGCCGATCGACATGCACAGCAGGCCGTCGGCGCGCGTGATGCGCAGAATGAACAGAGGCGCCTCGATGGAGGCTTTGCTGTCGTAGCGCACTCGGATGCCGATCACCCCTTCAGGATCGAATGCCTCCGGCTCGACGCCGGTCTCGTCGAACATGTTTTCGATGACGATGCTGCAAAGAAATTCCGCATCGCTGTGCAAGGAGGCTGCGGCGGTGCGCGCCGCGCGCGCGCGCTCTTGTTCGCGATACGTCTGAATGACGTCGTCCGGCCGCCCCTCGGCGATGATGCGCCCGCCCTGCAGCAGCAGCGCACGATGACAGAACGTCGACACGCTCCACAGATTGTGCGAGATGTAGACGATCGTCGTGCCAGACTCGCGCAGTTCATTCATGCGCGCCAGGCATTTCTGCTGGAAAGCCATGTCGCCGACCGACAGCACTTCGTCCACCAGCAGCAGATCGGCGCGCACGTGCGCAGCCACGGCGAACGCCAGCCGCACATACATCCCGGACGAATACCGCTTGATCGGCGTGTCGATGAATCGCTCGAGGCCGGCGAATTCGACGATGTCGTCGAATGCGGCGGCGATCTCGCTGCGTCGCAGGCCGAGGATCGCGCCGTTCAGATAGACGTTCTCGCGGCCGGACAAGTCCGGGTGAAAACCGGCGCCGAGTTCGATCAGCGCCGCCATGCGCCCGCTCGAGCGAATCACGCCGGTCGTCGGCCACGTCACACGCGACAACAGCTTCAGCGTGGTGCTTTTGCCGGCGCCGTTGTGGCCGATGATGCCCAGCACCTCACCACGCTCCACCGCGAAGCTCACGTCGTCGAGCGCCTGGAATTCGTCGTGCGACGGCGTCTCACGCCCGGAGAGCCGCCGGCCGAATCCGGCCAGCGCCTCCCGCAGGCTGCCCGTCGCCGTGCCCAGCTGGTATGCCTTCGATACATGTGAAAACTCGATGACGCTCATGTTTGCTGACTAGCCTCCCCACCGCCGACGCGAGCGCGGTCAGATCACATCGGCGAAGCGCCGCTCGGCGCGCTTGAACGCCACATACGACACGATCAACATCGCAAAAGACGACGCAGCCGCCCACAAAAATGGCAATGCGCGCGGCGCAGCGTCGAACAAAAGTGCCCGACGATACGCATCCACCAGCGCTGCCATCGGATTCACGAAGTACACCGGAATCAGCCACTCCGGCACCTGCTCCACCGGATAGATCACCGGCGTGGCGTACATCCATACCTGCAGCGCCAGCGGCACTAGAAAGCGCACGTCGCGAAAAAACACCGTCACCGCCGAGGCCGCCAGCGACAGCGCCGCCATCAGCACGATCTGCACCGCGAGCACCAGCGGCAGCCACAGCAGCGAACTACCGACGCTGACGCCGTACCACAGCAGCATCGGGGCCAGCAGCAGCCCGGCCACGAGGAAATCCGCCAGCCCGACCAGGATCGAGCCGACGGGCAGGATTTCGCGCGGGAAATAGATGCGTCCGACCAGGCTCATGTTGTTCACCAGGCTCGTCACCGCGAAGCCGATCGAATTGGCGAAGAATGTCCACGCCAGCACCCCGACGTAGCTGAACAGCACGTACGGCGCACCGCCCGTCGGCACGCGGAGAAAGACCGAAAAGACCACCGTCATTATTAACATAACGGCGAGAGGCTGCAAGAGCGCCCATGTTGCACCGAGCAACGACTGGCTGTAACGCACGCGGAACTCGCGGCGCGTCCACGTCGCCAGCAGGTCGCGCGCCCGCATCAATTCGCGCAGGCCGGATGCGAGCTCACCCGGCACCGAGGTCGGCTCGCTCATCGCTGCGCCTCCCGGCCGCCGAACGGCGCCGCCAGTGTGACGCATCGCCAGCCGCGGGCATGCACCTCGCGCAGGATGCGATCGAGCGCGTGCGCCGTCGGACGACGATCGCGCACCGATCGATCCCCGCCGTCGTCTCGCCACGTAGAGCCGTGAGCAGGTTCGAGCCCGTCGTGCAGCAGCACGATCGCACCGGGATGCATGGCGCCGAGCACGCGCTCGGCGATGACGGCGGCGGAATCACCGCGCCAGTCTTCTCCGGCGATGGACCAGTTCACGCAACGATAGCCGAGCACGGCGGCGTGCCGCACCGTAGTGCCATCGGCCGCGCCGAACGGCGGGCGCAGAATGCGCGCCGTATGCACACCGGCTTCCCGCACGCTGCGTTCGCAGCGCCACAGCTGGCGCGCCAGCGCCAGCGGCGACAGGCCGATCAGACAGGGGTGGTCGTACGTGTGGTTGGCGACGAGGTGGCCCTCGTCGACGGCACGACGGACGAGGTTCGGCCACTGGGCAGCGCAGCGGCCGAGCACGAAAAACGTGGCGCGCGCGCCGTGAGCGGCGAGCACGTCAAGGATCTGAGGCGTGCCGTCCGGGTGCGGGCCGTCGTCGAAGGTGAAAGCAATTGCCGGGGGGCGCGTCCGTACGTCCGCCGCCGGCAGGAGTTCGATAGGTGTCGTCTGCATCTATGCGCGGGAAATCCCCGTGCACAGTTAGTCGCCGATGCAGACGACATCCGCGCAGCAACGAAGAATACTCAGCCGCCGACTTGCTGTTCGCTCAACTCCCACAGCCGGCGTGCGGCTTCCGCGTCGGTCGCCGCCGCCGATGCGCGCGCCGGGCGGCAGTCGGAGTAGTAGCCGCCGGTGGCGGACGTCGGCGCCGTCGCCAGGTGAATGCTGGTGCGCGCGCCCTTCTCCGGGGAGATCGTAAACAGCGGCCACAGGCGATACACCAGCTTCCAGAACGCGCCCTGGTTGCTGCGCCCGAATTCGGTGTTGACGGCGCCCGGGTGCAGCGCGTTCGAGACGAGGCCGGTGCGCCGCGCCAGCTCACTGCTGAACAGAATGTTGGCCAGCTTGGAATGACCGTACGCCGCCCAGCCGGAATACGACTGCGCGAACTGCACGTCGTCGAAGCGGATGCCGCCGCGCGCCATCCAGTGCGCGTTCGACGATACGTTCACCACGCGCGCCGCCGGCGCCGCCCGCAGCTGCGGCAACAGCTCCTTCGTCAGCAGAAAGTAGCTCAGGTGGTTGAGCGCCCACGTCATCTCGATGCCGTCGACGCTGGTGCGGCGGTCCTCGTAGATCGCGCCGGCGTTGTTGACGAGCACGTCGACCCGTGGCACCGCGGCAGCGATGTCGGCGGCGACGCGCCGCACCTGCGACAGGTCCGACAAGTCGGCGGCGAACCAGCGTGCGCGGCCGCCGATCTCGGCCGCCACCCGCGCGCACTTTTCCGCCGAGCGACTGACGACGATCACCTCAGCGCCGCGCTGCGCCAGTTCGCGCGCCGTCACCAAGCCGATCCCGGCCGTGGCGCCGGTCACCACTACGATGCTGCCCTTCATCGGTATGCTCCTTGCATTTGCTGCTAATGAAGTCCGCGAATTACGGCATCGCCCGCCGCCCTTCGGGCGGCGGGCGATGCCGTAATTCGCGGTTTATCCATTCGGGATCTGATTCGCTGCTACTTAATGCCGTACTCAGCATGCTGCACGATCGCGCGCTGTTCGAACGGCCAGTAGATCACCAGCGCCCGGCCGATGATCAGGTCGGACGTCACCGGCCCGATCATGCGCGAGTCCTGGCTGAATGAACGGTTGTCGCCCATGATGAAGTACTGGTCGGGGCTGAGCGTCCACGACGCCGCTCCACCGCGCGGCCCGGAGTCGGCATCCGGCGGCAGGTACGGTTCGTTCAGGCGCTGGCCGTTGACGAACACGCCGCCATCGCGCAGTTCGACCACGTCGCCCGGCAGGCCGATCAGCCGCTTGATCAGCTCGATTCCCTCTTCCGTCGGCGACTGCACGATGATGACGTCGCCGCGCTCGAGCCACTGCATGCGCGGAGCGATGCGATCCACGAGCAGCCGCTCGGCCTCGTGGTAATTCGGCTCCATGCTGCGCCCGACGATGGCGTAGTTGCCGATCGTCATGCGCGCCACCGTGAAGATCACGGCGAACAGCGCCACCGTTTCGAGGATTTCGCGCAGGATGGCGGCGCCATGGCCGGCGGACGATTCAGCAGCCGGCTCGGCGGCCGCCCCAGAATCTTGGTGCAACTCAGCCATGTTCGTTCAGGCACCCTGCCAGCCGCGCGCGACGATGTTGCGGTAGCTGGTGCGAATCGATTCGACTTCCCCACGCGGGCACTGATCCTGCTCGACGATGTACCAGTCGGCTCCGGCGGCGTCGCCGGCGGCCAGGATCACGTCGAAGTCGAGGCGGCCCTCGCCGACGATTTCGAACGAGCGCGCCTCGTCCTTCGTCATGTCCTTGATGTGCACCAGCGGCACGCGGCCGGAATAGCGCTTCAGATACGCTTCCGGATCGGCGCCGCCCTTGGCCACCCAGTACACGTCGGCCTCCCACTTCACCAGCTGCGGATCCATCGCCCCGAACAGCGCGTCGAGCATATAGATGCCGTCGACCTTGTTTTCGAACTCGAAGGCGTGGTTGTGATAAAAGAACGTGATGCCGTACTGCGCCGCGGCGGCGGCCGCGCGCTGCATCAGGTCGGCCGCGCGCAGCATGCCGTCGGCGCTGCGATATTGATCGCCGATCCACGCCACGCCGAGATACTTCGCGCCCAGCGCCGTGTAGTCCGCCAGCGTCTTCTGCAGGTCGTTGTCGACCGCGTCGATGCTGCAGTGGCCACTGACGACCGTCAGGCCGAGGTCGTCCATCACTTTGCGCAACTCGACCGCGCTCATGCCGCCCATGTTCCCGGCCAACTCGACGCCGCGGTAGCCGATTTCCGCCACCTGCTTCAGCGTGCCGAGATAGTCCTTCTTCATCGTCTCGCGAACCGTATAGAGCTGAACCCCGATGTTTCTCATAGCTCCCCGATTGTCTCACCGGACGGGCCGCGGCTTCCGCCCCGGGGAACGCCACAGATTTTTGTAAAGCAACGTCAGCCTCTCGCGGCACTCGGGATGACGGGCCGACGGCGCAGCAGGCACAGAGATCTCGCCGATCCGCTTTCTCCTGACTCGTCGCCTACGCCTCACCCCCTGACCCCCTCTCCCCCTCGATTTCGCTGACGTATTTATC
>JBIIIA010000474.1:0-2784 GCA_044235195.1 Thermoflexales bacterium | reverse complement strand
AGCACATGCTCCCGGGCGAGGAATACTTCGGCCCGTCGACGCAGTGGGACGACGATCGCTCGTGGGATCGGCTCTGGTCGTAGCAGCGTAGTGGAATCCCCGTCTTGCGAAAGACGGGGATTTTTTTTGCCTCGTCCTTTGGTCGGAGTGTTTCGTCCGACGTAAGGCCGTCCCCCCGATTCGGCCGGAATGAGGACGCGGTATGCGACCATTTGCGGTACTACTATGCAAGTCGGCGTAGGACTTACGTCCGGCGCAATGGTCGATACGCGGAATTGAACGCGTTTTCAGAATGGATCGGGGGCGAAGATGAGACAGGCGATATACCTCGCTGGGGACAATGGCGTGGACGCGGCCGTGGAGCGTGGCTTGCAGCAGGCGGGGTGTCGGATTTATGAAGCGACAAGCACGAATGAAGCCCTGACGCTTCTGGAGTATCAAGCGGAACGGCGCAGCAATATCGATGCGCTGGTGGTTCTCGTCGCGGAAATTGCGGCGGGTGGTCTCGCGCTGATCGAGACGATGTGGAACCGCGGTCTGCGGCCTCCGTCATCGCTGCTGATCGATCGCAGTGGCGCCGACATGGGTCAGGCGCTGCGCGCGATGCGCGGCGGCGTGCGCGAATATCTGTTGCCGGCCGACGGCGATGCGAAGCGTGAATGGCGCACCTGCAAATTCGTCGAAGAGAGCGCTCGTCGTATGCAGCCGCGCGTGGCTGCTGCGTCGGTGCAGCAGAAGTCCGTTCGGCGCGCGATGGATTCGAATTCCATTTTGGAGATGCGTTGGGACGCTGACCTGCATACGATTTATCTTGGTGATCGCGGGGCCGTGCAGCTCAGTCCGGCGGAGGCGCGCACGTTCGAGATGCTCTATCGCCATCGCGGCCGCGCCGTGGGCATCGACGAGCTCATCACGGCGAGTTTGACGGCCGAGCGCGATCGCGATCCGCAGCGTGAAATTCAGCTGCTGCGCACGCACCTCGCGCGCCTGCGCCGGCGTCTCGCCTCTCATCCGGGCTTCGGCTACCGCATCGAGAATCTGCGCGGAGCGGGATACGTCATGCTGTGATTACGACTTTTCCGCCTTCTCCTTTCCTGAGGATCTCGAATGCCTCACCGGCGCGCTCCAGCGGCAGCGCATGGCTGATGAGATCCTCCAGCCCGGCCCACGCCGGGCCCGCGAGGATGGCCATGGCGCGTCGCAGCCCGTCCGGGGTGGCGGAATAGCTGGTCACCAGGGAGATTTCACGCAGGAAGGCATCCCAGTAGGCGAAGGTCAGCTCGCTGCCGGGTTTGCCGCCGAACAATACGATCGTGCCGCCGTCGCGCACGCAGGCCAGCGCGGTGCGCAGCACGTCGTCGTTCACCACGGTCAGGATCACGGCGTCGACGCCGCGCCCTGCGCTGTGCGCCCGACAGAGCGTCGGCAGGTCGTCTCGGCCGACAACCGCGCCGTCCGTTGCGCCCCAGCGCCGCGCCGTTTCGATGCGCTCGGCCCGCACGTCGGCAACCAGCGCCGTCACCGCCCGGTCGCGCAGCAGCGGCACGAACAGCGTGCCCACCGCCCCGGCGCCCACCACCAGCGCGCTGTCGCCTTCCCGCAGCGACGCCCGGTCCAGCGCGCGCAGGCAGCACGCCAGCGGTTCCATGAAGACCGCGCGCCTGTCCGGCACATGATTCGGCGCCGCGACGACAGTGCTGCGCACGTGTTCAGCCGGCACGCGAATGTATTCGGCGAAGCCGCCCGGGTCGATGTTCGATCGTTTGAACTGCGGGTCCATCGTCTCGCTGCCGCGCCGCGACCAGTGCGAGCCGTAGTCCGGCACGTGATGCGCCAGCCCGACGCGCTGGCCGACGCAAAACTGCGTCACGCCGGCCCCGACTGCGTGCACGACGCCGACGACTTCGTGTCCGAGCTGCTGCGGCTTCGGATACGCGCCGTACACTTTCAGCGTGTCGGTGCCGCATACGCCGCAGACGCGCATGCGCACGATCAGCTCGCCCGGGCCGGCCGTCGGCTGCGGCGCGTCCAGCAGCGCCACTTCGTCCTGCGCCACGCACTTGACGTACTTCACAGCATCACCCCCGGCCGTTCGATCGCCTGCTGCAGGTCGCCGAGGAAGCGCCCGATCTGCGCCCCGTCGACGGCGCGGTGATCGGCGCTGATCGTGAACGTGCATATCGGCGCGGCGACCGGCTGGTCGTTCGCGTCGGGCACGAATCGCTTCGTGGTGCGGCCGACCGCCAGGATCGCCGCCTGCGGCGGGTTGACGATGGCGGTGAAGCGGTCGACGGCGAACATGCCGAGGTTCGAAATGCTGAACGTGCCGTCCTGCATGTCGTTCGGGGTGAGTTTGCCGGCGCGCGCGCGGGCGGCCAGGTCGGCCAGCTGCGCAGCGATGGCGGGCAGGTCGAGCGTCGCTGCCTGCCGGATCACCGGCACCACCAGCCCGTCGTCGAGCGCTACTGCGATGCCGATGTTCACGTCGGCGTACTCGACGATGCCGTCCGGCGTGTACGACGCGTTGACGGCCGGGTGACGCGCCAGCGCCCACGCGCACGCCCGGATGAGGAACGCCGTCAGCGTCACCTTCGGCGCGTTCGTCGCTTGTTTGAAGTCTTCTACGACGGCCAGCGCGCGCGTCATGTTCATATCGACGCCCAAATTGAACTGCGGCGCCTCGTTCACGCTCGCCCGCATGCGCTGCGCGATCGTGCGGCGCATGCCGTTGAGGGGGACCAGGCGGCGGACGGCGGGGCCGACGGCCGACGGCGGACTGCCGAC
>JBIIIA010000112.1:0-9309 GCA_044235195.1 Thermoflexales bacterium | reverse complement strand
TGTTCCGGCGGCGGCTTCAACGGCTCGCTGGGCGCCGGGGCTCTCGTGAAAACTCCATCATCGCGGGCGGTGACGGTCACTGAGCGCCTGGGTGGGCCGCCGCTGACCGACGTAGTCGAAATCGCCTCGACCTACGACGCCAGCTGTGCGCGGACGGCGAGCGGGGTTGTCTACTGCTGGGGCAGGAATTCGGAAGGCCAGCTGGGTGTGTTCAGCACTGAAGATCAGTTGTCGCCGGTGGTGGTGTACACGCCGAGCGCACAGCTGCCGAACCCGTGACGGCGATGCCGGCCGGCGGGCTGCATGGGGAAACGTTTCTGCCGACGCCGGAGCGGCAACGGTCATCTTTTAATCATCCCTCGATCATCCCTTGCGGTGGATATGCGCATGGCGTGAAATCGTCTATTGTTTTTTCGCTTGGTTTTTATAAAAATTTTGCAATAAATAAAGGTTTATATGAAAAAGATGCGTGTTTTGGCCGCTTTTGTGTGCATGGGAACAATGGGAATGCACACGACCGGGGTGGAAGCAGCTGGTCTACGGTCACCACGCGTCGTTTCGACCTCCTGTACCGTTGTGAGCAGCACGGCGGATTCCGGAGCGGGTTCGCTCCGCGACGCCATCGCCTGCGCGTCGTCGGGGTCGACGATCACGTTCGATGGGACGTTCGCCAGCCCGCAGACGATCGCTTTGGGCAGCGAGTTGAACATCACCAAAACGTTGGTGATCAGCGGGCCCGGCGCCAGCCTGCTTACGATCAGCGCCGGGTCTTCCAGCCGTGTGTTCAGCGTTACGGAGAGTGCAGCGCTGTACGGAATGACGATGCGCGATGGTTCGGCGGCAGGTGATGGCGGCGCCATTTATGTCGCAACCAGTGGTTCGCTGACCCTCTCCGGCACACGGGTGTTGAGCAGCACGGCCACAGGTTATGGCGGCGGGTTCTACAGCGGTTCGAGCAGCCAGGTGGTCATCGTGGACACACTGGTTCAGTCGAATACGGCGTCGCAGAGCTCGGGTGGCTTCTTCGCCGGCGGACCGGTGTACCTGCAGAGCTCGCAGGTGTTGTCGAATACGGCGGACGGGGGCCTCGCAGGGTTTGGAACCAACGGCAGTACAGTGATCACTGGCAGCCTGATTGCTTACAATTCAACAGGATCGGGCAACGGCGGCTTTTTTAGTGTGGGCGCCGTGGTCATGACGAACTCACAGGTATTGTCGAACACGGCTTCCCTGCAGGGTGCTTTTTCCACAGGTAGTGATGTGACCATCGTCAGCAGCACAATCGCGAAAAACACGGCGTTCGCGGTGTTCGGCGTCATGGCGGTTGGGGGCCGGGTAGACATCACCGGATCCGTGATCGCTGAAAACAGCGCTTCCGGATATGGCAGCTTTTTTGCAGTCGGCGACGTGACGTTGGAAAATACGCAGGTGCTGTCGAACGTCGCCAGCGCGTCGCAGTACGGTGGATTTGCCACGGCGGGTTCGGTGGCGATGACGCGGACCACGATCGCCTACAACGCCGCAAGCACGAACATCGGCGCATTCGCCGCTTCGGGCAATGCGCGGATCGTCGATTCGACGATCGTAGGCAACCAGAGCGGCGCTTTCACCGGCGCTTTCCTGGTGCAGGGAAATGCCGAAATCAGCGGCACGATGGTGTCGAACAACGCGGCGGGCGGCAGCATCGGCGGATTTTCGGTGGAAGGCGACCTGTGGATCACGGGTACGACGGTGATGAGCAATGTCGCCGTTGTCGACGACGGCGCGTTTTACGTCGGCGGCGACGCGGAAATCGCGCATTCGAACGTGGTGAGCAACGCAGCCGGCGGCGATGTCGGCGGGTTCAACGTGGTGGGGAACGCTGCGCTCATGAACAGCCGCGTCAGCGCCAATCGCGCCGGAGGGAACGGCGGCGGGTTCGTGGTGACCGGCACTGTGAATATTAAGGACACGGCCATCACGAGCAACACGGCCGGAGCGAGCGGCGGCGGGTTCGTGGCGACGGGCGACACGCAGATTACGAATGGTGAGATTGCAAAAAACGTCGCAGCGTTCAGCGGCGGCGGATTCGTGGTGACGGGCACGACGTCGATCAGCAGTTCGGTCGTCAGCACCAATACCGCAGGCGCGCTCGTGGGCGGATTCGTCGTGTTCGGCAGCGTCGATGTGAACGACACGCTGATCAGCAAGAACACGGCCGGGTACACCATCGGCGGATTCGCGGCGACGGGCCGGATGACGGTGGTGGATGCGGTCGTGCGCGACAACACTGCCGTGACCGGCGACAGCGGCGGCGTGGAATTCGGCGGGGGCGGTGAAGTGAACAACACGCAATTCACCGGCAACGCGGCCGCTGGGAACGGCGGAGCGCTGCGCACTGCGCCGGGATCGTCGCATGTGTCGGTCACGGGATCGATGTTCAAAAACAACACTGCCGGAGTCGATGGTTCGGCGGCGTACTTCGGCGGCGATGCCGAGGTCGTCAATAACGTATTCGCTGGCAATGCGGCGGGTGAGGCGGGCGACGTCTATTTCAGCAGCGGCCTTAATGGCGCTCACAACACGTTCGCGGGAACCGGTACGGCGGTGGCGATCGGAGCAGTCGTGGCGCCGACGCCGGTGGGAATTCTGACGAACACGCTGATGGCCGGCTACTCGGCGGCGGCGGACGCCGATGCGAGCGGCGTGATCGAGCTGCGCGGCCTGCTGTGGGAGGGCGGGACGCTGGTGACGAGCGGGACGGTGACGGTGACCAACAAGGTTGCCGGATCGGCGGGCTTCAAGAATGCAGCAGCGGGCGACTATCGCGCCGCCGGTGCCGGCTTGGACGCCGGCATCGACAGCGGCGTGGGAACCGACATTCGCGGAGAAGCGCGGCCGCGGGGGGCGGGCTATGACATGGGCGCCTATGAAGCATCCATCGCGGTGCTGACCGAATTGGAAATCAATCCGGGATCGCTTGCGCCGGCGTTCGTGAGCACGACGATGGAATACACCGCGCAGATGCCGTATGGGACGGCGTCGGCCACGGTGACGGCGACGGCGAGCGATGTCAGCGCGACGGTGGCGTATGCGTCGACGGCGGGGGCGTGCGTACCGGCGACCGGCCCGGCCGCTGGTGCCTGTGCAATCGCTGCCTCCGGCATGACGGCGATCACCGTCACGAGCACCTCGACGGACGGCGCGACGAAGGTGTACACGGTGGAGGTGACTGTGGGGCCATCGAACGATGCGTCGCTGCTGAAGTTCGCGTTTCAGTCGCCGACGGTGATGGAGGGGACGTTCGTGTCGTCGACATATCGCTACACGGCGAGCGCGCCGACGGGGACGGCCGTGGCGTTCTTCGCCTTCACGCCGACGGTGACGTCGACGCAGGATGCGCAGGCGGTGACGACGGCCGGGCCATGCGACGTGACCTTCTCGGCGGGCAGCAAATCCGGCGATGGTGGGTGTGAGATCGACCCGGACGGCGTGACGGTCATGACGCTGACGGTGACGGCGGAGGATGGGACGACGCTGGACTACGTGTTCGTGATCAGCACGAAGGCACAGCCGCACGCGAGCAACCTGGTGATCGACATCCCTGGACTGACGCCGGCGTTCGTGTCGACGACGCTGCAGTACCAGACGGAGGTGCCGAGCGGGACGAACCAGCTGGTGGTGACGCCGACGCTGAGCGCGGGCGCGACGGCGGCGTATTCGTCGACGGCCGGCGCGTGCACGGTGAATGGTGTTGACGCCGGGCGAGGCGAGCCTCGCCCCTACGCCGCCGCGCCCGAATCGGCAACCTGCCCGCTGTTCCCGACGCAGACGACGACGGTGACGATCGGAATCACGGACGGGACGACGACGCGCAACTATACGATCCTGGCGACGCGGGCGAGCGCACCGGCCGGAATGCGGAAGTCCTGGTTCCCGGTGGTGCCGACGCTGCAGTAGGAGAGTCGATAGTGGATAGTGATAGTGCAGGGTAGCCATCTGCTATCCACTATCACTATCCACTATCTTCCCCCCGCAGTGCTACCATGCGCCCCATGGACATCGAAGAGTTCCGGGCGCAGGGGCACGCTCTGATCGATTGGATCGCCGACTTTCGCGCCGGGATCGCGGCGCGGCCGGTGCAGGCGCAGGTGCAGCCGGGTGACATCCTCACCCGGCTGCCTCTTTCTCCCCCGGACGAGCCGGAATCGTTCGACGCGATCCTGCGCGATCTGGACGAGATCATCGCACCCGGGCTGTCGCACTTCGTCCATCCCTCGTTCTTCGGCTACTTTCCCTCGAATTCGCTGCCGTCCAGCGTGCTCGGCGACTTCATGAGCACCGGCCTCGGCGCGCTCGGGCTGTCGTGGCAGTCGGCGCCTGCGCTGGCCGAGCTCGAAGAGCGCATGACCGACTGGATGCGCGACATGCTCGGCCTGTCGCCGGCCTGGCAGGGCGTGATTCAGGACACCGCCTCCACCAGCACGCTGCTGGCGCTGCTCTGCGCGCGCGAACGTACTTCGAATTTCAGCATGGCGCGCGGCGGCCTGCAGTCCGGTGATGCGCCGCTGATCGTCTACGTTTCGAAGTACAGCCACAGCTCGGTCGACAAGGCGGCGCTGCTGGCCGGCTTCGGCCGCGAAAACGTGCGCGCCATCGACGCCGACGAAAACTTCGCGCTGCGCCCGGATGCGCTCGAAGCGGCGATCGTCGCTGACCTCGCCGCTGGTCGCCGGCCGTGCGCCGTCGTCGCCACGACCGGCACCACCACCAGCACGGCGATCGACCCGATCGCCCCCGTCGCCGCTATCGCGCAACGCCACGGCCTGTGGCTGCACGTCGACGGTGCGCTGGCCGGTTCGGCCATGATCCTGCCCGAATGCCGCGCGCTGTGGGACGGCATCGAAGGCGCCGACTCGATCGTCGTCAATCCTCACAAGTGGCTCGGCGCGGCGTTCGACTGCTCGCTGTATTACGTGCGCGACGCGCAGCACCTGATGCGTGTGATGGGCACCAACCCGAGCTACCTGCAGAGCGCCGCCGACGGCCGCGTGCGCAATTACCGCGACTGGGGCATTCCCCTCGGACGGCGCTTTCGCGCGCTGAAGCTGTGGACGCTCATTCGCGCCGAGGGCGTGCGCGCGCTGCAGGCGCGCCTGCGCCGCGACATCGCCAACGCGCAATGGCTGGCCGAACAAGTGCGCGCGACGCCGGGCTGGCGCGTGCTCGCCCCCGTTCCGCTGCAGACCGTGTGCGTGCGCCATGAGCCGCCCGGCCTGCACGGCGAGGCGCTCGATGTGCACACGAAGGCCTGGGTCGATGCGATCAACCGCAGCGGCAGCGCCTATCTCACGCCGGCCACGCTCGAAGGGCGCTGGATGTGCCGCGTCAGCATCGGTGCGTACCCGACCGAACACGAACACGTCGCTGCGCTCTGGCAGAACATGCAACAGGCGGCGCAGCAAACAGGGGTTGCATAACATGTCACGATCTCGAACAGTCATGGAGCGCTACGTCGCGCAGGGCGGCTTCACCGGCGCGGCGTTGATCGCCGCGCGCGACGGCCGCATCGCGCTGGAGCACTACGTCGGCGACGCCGCGCCCGATTTACCCTCGTCGCCGACGACGCTGTGGCCGCTGGCTTCCATCTCGAAGGTGTACTCCGTCACGATGGTGATGCGCCTGGTCGAACTGGGCGAACTCTCGCTCGACATGCACGTGCGTCATCTGCTGCCGCGCTTCACCGGTGAAGGCCGTGAACGCGTGATGCTGCGGCATCTGCTCACGCACACGTCCGGCCTGATCTACGAGTCGCCGCAGATGGAGCAGCGCCTCGCCGCGCAGACGCCGATGGAGGCGCTGATCGAGGAAGCGATGACCGCGCCGCTTCTGTTTGCCCCTGGCTCATCGATGTCGTACGCCGACTACAACACGCTGCTGGCCGGGCACATGGCTTCCGTGGCGACTGGGCGGCCGTTCGCCGAGCTGGTCGAACAGCTCGTCTTCGCGCCGATGGGCCTGCGCGACACGCACATTCGCCCCGGCCTCGAACTGACGCCGCGCATCGCGCACGTGCGCGCGGTGATGGCCGAGGGCACCCCCGGCGCGATGTACAACTCCGCTCACGCGCGCGGGCTGGCGCATCCGGCGTTCGGCGTCCTGGCCACGGCGCCGGATCTCATGCGCTTTCTGCAGCACTTCGCCCCGGGCGGGCCGCGCATCCTGCGCCAGGCCACCGTGCGCGCGATGACGCGCGACATGGCCGGCGGCGTGCGCGGCGCCGTCATCGCGCAGGAAAATCGCAGCCCGGTCGCCGTCGCGCCGTGGGGCCTGGGCTGGGGACTGCAGACCGACGGCGCGCCCGGCGTCTACTGCGACCTGGCGTCGCCGCGCACGTTCGGCCACGGCGGCGCCAGCGGCTGCTGGTGCTTCGTCGACCCGGAGACCGGCGTCGCCGTCGCCGTCATGAGCAACACGCACCTGCGCACCGGCCGCGACGCGTGGACGGCGCGCCTGAAGACGATGGTCAATGCCGCGTATGCCGAGATCGTGGATTGACGCCTCACCCCCTGCCCCCCTCTCCCCCTCGATTTCGCTTCCATTTTTACCGGGCAAAGTACCGGTAAGTGCGCGAAATCTCGGCGGAGAGGGGGAGCGTGGCGGCGTTTGCCCCCTCTTCGCCGAAATTTCGCGTCGCCGGCACGAGTGCTGCTCGGTCAGTGCCGAAGCGAAATTGAGGGGGAGAGGGGGCCAGGGGGTGAGGCGTAGGCGACGAGGGAGGAAAAAACTCCGCGGCGTCACGGCGCCCACGCCGGCTGCATGGCGTCCTCGGCCAGCAGGCGCCCTTCGCCGCTGGCGACGTCGACCAGCCACACTTGCGGCCGCGCGTACGGCGCGGCCAGCTCGAAGCGCTGCGCCGTCAGCCAGCGCTCGTCGGGGCTCCACGAAATTTCGAAATGGCTGAACGCGTAGTCGCTCGTCAGGCGCTGTGGGTTTGCGCCGTCCGGCCGCGCCGTCCAGATCTGCGCCCCGATCAGCGCGCGTGAGCCGGCCTCCTGCCGGCTGAAGGCGATGCGCCCGCCGGATGGCGCGAACGTCACAGCGGCGTCGTTCACCGTGCTGATCGGGAAGACCGTGGTGATCACGTCGCGCGCGAAGTCGGCGCGCAGCACCTGGTTGTAGCCGCGGTCCTCCAGCGGCGTGATGTCCGGATAGATCAGCTGCATCCCGTCCGGCGACCACGCCCCGGGATCGCCCAGGTTGCTCGGCAGCTGCACGATCGAATTCGGGTCGGCCGGCGCCGCCGTGTCGATGACCGTGATCGCGCTTTCGTTCATGTCCACGAACGCCAGGCGATCGTCGACGGGCGACCACGTCGGCAGCGACCCGAGGCGCTGCGTGTCGGCGAACAGGGGAACCGTTTCACGCGTGGCCACGTCCATCAGCCACACCCGCGCCGGGCCGGGCAATTTGCCGATCGCACGCTGCACCAGCTCGCGCCGTTCGAAGGCGATGCGCGTGCCGTCCGCCGACCACGAGGCGGTCTGGCACACCTGCGCGTCGCAGCGCAGCAGCAGCTCGCGCGCGCCGCTGGCGAGATCGAGAAGGTACAAATCGCGCTCCCCTTCGTCGCTGCGGTTCACTGTGATGACTGCGCGCTCACCGTCGGGGGCGATGGCGAAGTCGTGCACGCCGTACGGTTCGCTGGTGACGCGCTTCGTCTCGCCGGTTCCCGGATCGAGCAGATAGAGATCTGCAGCCCCCTGCGAGGGCGCCAGGTACGCCACGCGCGGCCGGCGGGTGCGAAAGTGCAGCGCGTGGTCGCGCAGCATGGCGCGCCCGCGCACGCTGACGCCGCCGGCGCGCACCGTCACCGTGTAGTCGGCGTCCGGCTCCAGCGCCTGCGCCGGCGTCCAGATGACGGCTGCGCCGGACGCTCGCAGCGTGCCTGAGATCGACGGCTGCACGTCGAGCCGCCCGTCCAGTGAATTCACGTCCATCGGTTCGGCGAACACCAGGCGCACGGCAGAGCGCACCGACGCTGTCTGCGCTCCCTCGGCCGGCGCCGCCGCCAGCACCGCCACGCCGACGCGATCGCCGCGCGCGACGACGATGCCGATCGACGCCAGTAGTGCCACGATCACGACGAGCGCGGTGCGATCCAGACGATCCAGACGAGCCATGGCATCGATGGTAAACTATCGCGCAATCCAACGGGGAGCCCTTCATGCGGGGCTGAGAGGGCGCGAGCGACGCGCCGACCCTTAGAACCTGATCCGGATCATGCCGGCGTAGGGAGGACGCAGTCACAGGACTAAACGCCTTACGCCATAGCGTAGGGTGTTTTGCTTTTCCGGCTCGGGCGCAGGAGTGACAACGGATGACGCGCATCGTGATCCTCGCCAACGGCGAGCCGCCCACTTCCGACGACCTGCAGCGCTGGCTGCGGCCGGGCGACGAACTGATCTGCGCCGACGGCGGCGCGCGCACGGCGCTGCGGCACGGCCTGCGCCCACGGGTGGTGATCGGCGATTTCGACTCGCTCGACGAATCCGAGCGCGAGGCGCTGGTCACCGGCGGCGCGCAGATGCTGCGGCACCCGCCGGCCAAGGACGAGACCGACCTCGAGCTGGCGCTGCTGCACGCCGTCGAGCGCGCGCCGGGCGGACAGATCGTCGTCCTCGGCGCGCTCGGCGGCCGCATCGACCATGCGCTGGCCAACATGCTGCTGCTGGCGATGCCGGCGCTGCATGGCTGCGACGTGTGCATTGCGCACGGCCGCGACCGCATCGCACTCATCGACGCCCGCCATGCGCCGGCCGAGCACGTCGTCGTCGGCGTCGCCGGTGACACAGTCTCGCTGCTGCCCTTCGGCGGCACCGCGCACGGCATTCACACCGTGGGCCTGCGATATCCGCTGCATGGGGAATCGCTGTTCGTCGGGCCGGCGCGCGGCGTCAGCAACGTCCTGCTCGATGCGCGCGCCGTGGTGCGCGTCGACGCCGGCATGCTCCTCTGCGTTCACACGACTGCCGCCTGATCACGGGCGGCGAAGGAATACACTGCATATGAAAACTGTTCGCAACCATCTCATCGGCCGACGCGCGTTCGGCGCGTCCCTCGCCGCGCTGCTGCTGAGCGGCTGTGCGCTCGCCACGCCGACGCCGGCCGCACCGGCTGCGGAGGCCCCCGCCGCTGCCAGTCAGACGCTGACCGTCATGGTGCACGACAGCTTCGCCGTGAGCGAGGCGCTCGTCACGCAGTTCGAAAGCGCGCACAACGTCAAGCTCGTCGTGCTCAAGTCCGGCGACGCCGGCGCCACGCTGAACA
>JBIIIA010000473.1:0-2788 GCA_044235195.1 Thermoflexales bacterium | reverse complement strand
AGCGTGTGGGAGTCATAGTAGATAGTGATAGTGATAGTGGATAGTGATGGTTGTGTGAGCTCACTATCTACTATCACTATCTACTATCCACTCTTCTATTGCAACCGCAGCTCGTACGCATTCGCGCTGGCGAGGCGGGTGAAGTGACTATAGATCAAAGTGGAGATTTCGGACATCAGGCGGGCGTTTTCGGCGTCGTCGGGGGAGAAGTGCAACGACTCTTCCGCACCGCCTCCTTGCGCGAGTGGACGCCGAGTTTGCGGTAGATGTTCTGCGTATGCGTGTAGAGCGTATGCAGAGAAATCGAGAGCGCCTGCGCGATTTCCTTGTTCGTGCGATCGGTGGCGAACCATTGCAGAAGCTGTTGTTCGCGTTCGGAGAGCGGCTCGTGGGCGGGGTGTGCGTCTTGTTGAAGCGCGGCGAGGGACGGGATGTCGAGCAGCAGGCGGCGGCAGTCGTCGCGGGTGGCGAGCGGCTGAATGGCGGCGCGTGCGCCGTCTTCGTCGCGCTGGTCGAGCAGGTGCACGGCCAGTATGGCGCGGGTGCGGCAGGCGATCCATAGATTCAGCGCCTCTTCCATACGGCGGCAGAAGTCGCGCAGCTGTGCGGTGACGCGGTCGGCGTCGATGGGAGCGCGCCCGAGGACGGCGCCGGCGAGCGTGGCGAGCCAGAGCAGGTCGTGCGAATCTGCCGTCAGATCGGCGGTTGTGACACCGAGCGAGTCGAACGTGCGGCGACAACGTTCGACGGCGTTCATGCGGGCGTCGCGCAGCAGGCGCAGCCAGGCGATGCGGCCGGTGTTGGAGACGATGTTGGCGCTGGCGATGTCGTGCCACGATTGGGCATCGTCGGCGGGGTCGAACGACGTCGGCGGGCGGCCTTCGGCGAGGTCGCACAGCTGCAGGCACACATGGGAGTGGTAAATGGACGGCGTGCGGAAATGGCTGCGGGCGCTGATGGCGAGTGCGCGTTCGAGGTGCGTGCGGGCTTCGCCGAGGCGGTCGAGGCTGTACAGGTGATCGCCGTAGAAGAAATGCAGATCGATGGCGGCGTAAGAATATTCGCGGCCGAAGGATCGAACGACGGTGAGGGCATTTTCGAAGGCGGCGCAGGCGCCCTCGGCGTCGCCGATGCGCTGGGCGTAGACGGCGCGCATGCCGGCGGCGTCGAGAGCGCCGTGGGCGAAGGGAAGGCGTCGGAAGATGGCCTCGGTTTCGCGGAGCTCTTGGCGAACGGCGTCGGGCTGCATGGACTGCCCGGGAAGCAGCACGCGCAGGATATGTTTGTAGCCGGCTGTCAGGCCTGTTTTTGCGCAGGGCATGCGCAGGGCGGCGTCGGCAGCGCCTGGAACGGCGCCGAGCTGGCCGAGCAGGATGTGGCCGAAGGCAGTCAGGAGCGCGGCCTCGGCGCGCAGCTCGTCGTCGGCGTCCGGGAACGCAGCGAGGGACGCTTGCGCGCGCGCGGCGGCTCGATCTATCCCGTTTTCTTCGGCGAAAAAGATTCGCCAGGCGGCATCGACGGCCAGCGGCGGGCGGGCGTCGATGGCGGCGGCGGGCAGCTGGGCAAGCCAGCGGCGGACGGCGACGAGGTCGAAGTCGAGCAGGGCGGCGCGCAGCGGGCCGCGGGCGAGCAGGTCGGCGGCGTCGTCGACGAATTTCGGCAGCAGCAGCTCGAGCGCCTGATCGACGTCGTCATGAGCGGCGAGCCATGCGGCGGCGCGGCGGCGGATGGCGGCGATCGCCTGCGCATCGGCACCGACCTGGGTGAGCATTTCGCGAAAAAGCGGATGGATGCGGTAGCGCACGCCACCGCGCGATTCGTAGGCGCCGAGGAAGAGGTTGGCGTGCAGCGCCTGCTGCAGCGACGCTTCGCAGGCGTCGATGTCGCGGCCGGTGGCGGCGGCGAGCAGCTCGGTGGTCAGAAACGGCAACGGCGCGGCCTCGACGAGGAAGGTGCGCATGTCGTTCGGCAGTCGATCGAACACCTCGGCCTTCAGATGCTCGATCAACAGGCGGCCGGAGTGCGGGCCGAGCAACGCGTCGACGCTTCCCGGCGTCGAGCGAGGGATGGACAAATCGATCAGACGCAGGGCGGCGATCCAGCCGTCGGCGCGGCGCTCGACGTCGGTGCGCTGGCTTTCGGAGAGAGTGGCGAGCCGGCTGGCGTGGACGAAGGCCAGGAATTCGTCGTGGTCGAAGCGCAGGTGGCGTTCGTCGAGGGCGATCGCGGCGTCGTGCAGGAGCAGGCGGCTGAACTGCAGCGGCGGCTGGGTGCGCGAGAGCAGCACGAGGTGGAAATGGTCCGGCGCATGGTCGAGGATGTGCTGGGTGAAGTGATGGGCGTCCGGGTCGGTGACGAGGTGGTAATCGTCGAGGAGGCAGATGAGGCGTCGCTCGTCCCGATGCAGTTCGTCCGTCAGCGTCTGCGCCATTTGCAGGGGCGAGAGGCGGCCGGCGCGCAGTTCGGTGAGCGGTTCGGCGAGGGCGGGCAGATGGGGGTGCAGCGCCTCGCCGAGTGCGCGGGCGAGCTGCGGGGCCGAGGCGCTGGCCGGTTCGAGCGACAGCCAGACGGAGAGCGGGCCGTCGAGGGCGTCCAGCCATTCCGCGGCGAGCGTGGACTTGCCGTAGCCGGTCGGGGCGACGATCGAGACCAGGCGCGTGTGAATCCAGCTGTCGAGGAGGGCGAGCACTCGGCTGCGGTGAATCAGGCTGCGGCGATCGATCGGTATAGGGCGGCGCACAGTGAATTCCGAGGATTGTAGCGAATGACTGGTTATCGAATCAGCATG
>JBIIIA010000111.1:0-9326 GCA_044235195.1 Thermoflexales bacterium | reverse complement strand
CACGGGCTGGGCATGTGCGTGGCGCGCAGCCCCTGCAGCCGCGGCGCGTCCACGTGATACGCCCAGTTGCTCTCGCTCGTCTGCGGCGTCCAGTGCGTCATGCCGTGCGGCATGGCGATCAACGGCAAACAGTTGCCGTACGAGCGTTCGAAGGTCGAGGCGCTGCCCTGCAGCGGACGAACATGTTCGATATACATGACGGGGGTAAGGATATTGCAGATTTCGGAAACTAGAATTTCCACATGGCTTCCGAAATCGAACGCAAGTTTCTCACCGCCTCGGACGACTGGCGAGCCGAGGTGCGCGCCAGCACGCGCATTCGCCAGGGCTATTTCATCAGCGACGGCACGCGCTCGGTGCGCGTGCGCACGATGAACGATCGCGCGGTCTTCACGATCAAATCCGGTGCGCGCATCGTCGACGGCGCATCGACGCGCGCCGAGTTCGAGTACGCCGTTCCGTTCGAGGACGCCGCGTACATGCTGGATCACCTGTGCCACACACCGCTCGTCGACAAGATCCGCCATGAGGTCGAGTACGCCGGCATGCTCTGGGAAGTGGACGAATTCCTCGGCGCCAACGACGGCCTGATCATGGCCGAGATCGAAGTCGACGACGCCGCGCACATTGTGCATTTGCCGCCGTGGATCGGACCCGAAGTGACCAGCGATAAGCGCTATTTCAATTCGTACATCGCCGCGCACCCTGGCTTTTGGAAGACGACGGCGGACGACCGCTGACCGCCATCTGCCGTCTGCCGTCTGCCGTCGTCTTCCATTGCGCGATAATCCGCGCCGATATGTCTGACTCGACCGCTCCCGCCGCCGCGCCTTCGGATTTCATCCGCACCGCCGTGGCCGAAGACCTCCGAACCGGGCGCTTCGACCACGTCGCCACCCGCTTCCCGCCCGAGCCGAACGGCTATCTGCACATCGGCCACGCCAAGGCCATCGCCATCGACTTCGGCATCGCCGCCGAAAACGGCGGCATCTGCAACCTGCGCTTCGACGACACCAACCCCGCCAAGGAGGAACAGGAATACGTCGACGCCATCATGGCAGACATCCGCTGGCTCGGCTATCAGTGGAACAATCTGTTCTTCGCGTCGGATTACTTCGAGCAGATTTATCAGTTCGCCGTCGATCTGATTCGCAAAGGCAAAGCCTTCGTCTGCGATCTCTCCGCCGACGAAATGCGCGAGTACCGCGGCACGCTCACCGAGCCCGGCCGCGAAAGCCCATACCGCGATCGCAGCGCCGAGGAAAATCTCGATCTGTTCGCGCGCATGCGCGCCGGCGAATTTCCCGAAGGATCGCGCACGCTGCGCGCGAAGATCGACATGAGCTC
Organism: Thermoflexales bacterium; assembly: GCA_044235195.1. GTDB lineage: Bacteria > Chloroflexota > Anaerolineae > J036 > Brachytrichaceae > CANJQH01. The sequence continues at coordinate 7,979 of JBIIIA010000111.1, read as the reverse complement.
GGGCAACATCAACATGCGCGACCCGGTCATGTACCGCATCATCCGCGCCGAGCACCACCGCACCGGCGACGCATGGTGCATCTATCCGATGTACGACTTCGCGCACGGGCAGAGCGACTCGATCGAGGGAATTTCCCACTCGCTCTGCTCGCTCGAATACGAGGACCATCGCCCGCTCTACGACTGGTACGTGCGCGAGCTCGGCATCTACGCGCCGCGCCAGATCGAGTTCGCCCGGCTCAATCTCACCTACACGGTGATGAGCAAGCGCAAGCTTCTGCAGCTCGTGCGCGAGGGCCACGTGCGCGGCTGGGACGACCCGCGCATGCCCACGCTCTGCGGCCTGCGCCGCCGCGGCTACACGCCCGAAGCCGTGCGTGCATTCATCGCCGCCACCGGCGTCTCGAAGGCCAACAGCACCGCCGAACTTTCGATGCTCGAGGCGCACGTGCGCGATGATCTCAACAAGCGCGCGCTGCGCGTCATGGGCGTGCTGCAGCCGCTCAAGGTCGTCATCGAAAACTATCCCGAAGATCAGGTCGAACAGCTCGACGCCGTCAACAACCCCGAGGACCCGGCGGCCGGCACGCGCAAGATTCCGTTCTCGCGCGAGCTGTACATCGAGCAGGACGATTTCCGCGAAACGCCGCCGCCCAAGTATTTCCGGCTGTCGCCCGGCCGCGAAGTGCGCCTGCGCTACGGCTACTTCTTGAAGTGCGAACGCGTCGTCAAGGACGAGGCCGGCAACGTCGTCGAACTGCGCTGCACCTACGATCCGGCCACCCGCGGCGGCGACGCACCGGACGGCCGCAAGGTCAAGGCCACGATCCACTGGGTCTCGGCCGCGCACGCGCTGCGCACCGAGGTGCGCCAGTACGAAACGCTGTTCGCCGTCCCCAACCCCGACGACGCACCCGACGGCGGCACGTTCCTCGACAATCTGAACCCGCACTCGCTCACCGTCGCCGAGGCGCTGCTCGAACCGAGCGTGGCCTCCGCCACGCCCGGCTCGTCCTTCCAGTTCGAACGCGTCGGCTATTTCTGCGTCGACCCGGACAGCTCGCCCGCCCGCCTGGTCTTCAACCGCACCGTCGGTCTCAAAGACTCATGGGCGAAGATCGAAAAGCTGCAAAAGTAACGTCACGTCACCTGAAAGTCGCTGAACTCGTTGATGCTCTCGATTTCAGCGACGCGGTCCTTCGGCAACACTCGGCGGAACGACAGCGACGCTTCGTCCCAGTTCATCAACAGCTCGCGCGCCAGCGGGCTGTTGTTCAACTCGTAGTGGCGGCGCAGCAGGCTCTTCACCAGCTTCTTCATGCCCGGATGCGTCAACCGATCGATGTCGACCAGCTCCGGGTTGCAGCGGTTGGGGAACGTGCCGTCGGCGTCGTAGACGAACGCCATGCCGCCGGTCATGCCCGCCGCGAAGTTGCGCCCGGTCTGCCCGAGCACCACCACCACGCCGCCGGTCATGTACTCGCAGGCGTGCTCGCCCACGCCCTCGACCACGCCGCACCCGCCGCTGTTGCGCACGGCGAAGCGCTCGCCCGCCCGCCCGGCCGCGAACAGCGCCCCGCCCGTCGCGCCATACAGCGCGGTGTTGCCCAGGATGTAGTTGTCGGTCCACACATACGGCGTCTCCGGGAACGGGCGCATCGAAATCTCGCCGCCGCGCATGCCCTTGCCCACGTAGTCGTTCGCCGCACCCACCAGGTGCAGGCGCATGCCGTTCGTGGTGAACGCGCCGAAGCTCTGCCCGGCGTAGCCGCGAAAGTCGATTTCGATCGTCCCCGGCGGCAGCCCGCCGTCGCGGTACCGACGCGTGATCTCGCCCGACAGCCGCGCACCGATGCTGCGATCCTGGTTGCGGATCGAGTAATGCAGCCGCACCGACCACTGTCGCTCGACCGCCACCTGCGCGTCCTTCACGATCATCTCGTTGAGCACGTTCGTCGGATGGCGCGGCGCTTCGGCGATCTGGCGAATCGGCCGGTCCGTCGCCGGCGCCGGCGTCAGCGCACCGATGTTCAGCAACTCAGCGTTGCCGCCGTAGCCGGCTGACGACGCGATCACCGCCTTGCCCTTGCCGCGCGCCGGCTTCTCCTCGGACGCAGCCGCCGTCGCTCCGCGCCGCGCGATCAGGTCGCTGCGGCCGACGAGCTCTTCGATCGTGCGATACCCCATGCTCGCCAGCAGCTCGCGCACTTCCTCGGCCACGAACAGCAGATACGCCATCACGTGCTCGGGCTTGCCCTCGAACTTCGCGCGCAGCTCCGGCCGCTGCGTGGCCACGCCGGTCGGACACGTGTTCAGGTGACACACGCGCGCCATGATGCAGCCCTCGGCGATCAGCGCCGCCGTGCCGAACGAAAATTCCTCGGCCCCCAGCAGCACGCCGATCAGCACGTCGCGCCCGGTGCGGATGCCGCCGTCGGTGCGCATGCGGATGCGGCCGCGCAGGTTGTTCTGCACCAGCGTCTGCTGCGCTTCGGCCAGCCCGATCTCCCACGGCATGCCGGCGTTCTTGATCGAACTCAGCGGCGACGCCCCGGTGCCGCCGCTGTGGCCGCTGATCACCACCACGTCCGCCATGGCCTTCGCCACGCCCGCCGCGATCGTGCCCACGCCGGCCTGCGCCACCAGCTTCACCGAGACTTTGGCTTCGGGGTTGATCTGCTTGAGGTCGTAGATCAGCTGTGCCAGGTCTTCGATGGAATAGATGTCGTGATGCGGCGGCGGTGAAATCAGCGCCACGCCGGGCACGGTGTGCCGCAGCCGCGCGATCAGGTCGGTCACCTTGTGGCCGGGAATCTGGCCGCCTTCGCCGGGCTTCGAGCCCTGCGCCATCTTGATCTGCAGCTCGTGCGCGCTCATCAGGTACGCCGGCGTCACGCCGAAGCGGCCGGACGCCACCTGCTTGATGCCGCTGTTGCGCTCGTCTTCGTAGCGCGCGCCGTCCTCGCCGCCCTCGCCGCTGTTGCTCAGGCCGCCCAGCCGCGTCATCGCCACGGCCAGCGTCTCGTGCGCCTCCGGCGACAACGCGCCGAGCGACATGGCCGCGGTGTTGAAGCGCGCCAGGATGCTGGCCGCCGACTCGACGTCGCTCAGCGGAATCGCCGCGCGGTCGCTGCGAATGTCCATCAGATCGCGCGGCTCGATCGGCTGTTCGGGGCGGAAGAACGGCGTCGAAAATTCCTTGTAGAGCGCATACGCCTCGCGGAAGCGCTCGGTCGTGCGGAAGGTGCGCACCTGCGCGCGCGCGATGCCGGTCGTCAGCGCGCGCTCGCCTTCGTATTCGAAAATATCCGGCACGCGCACCGCCTTCTGCAGCGCGTGCACCGCGCGCGTCGAGTAGCCGTGCGGCTCGCCGCCGGCGCGCTCTTTGTAGAAGCCCGGATGTTCGAGCTTCGCCGGCGCCGCGTCGCCCGCCGGATACGCCGCGCGATGCCAGCGCATCACGTTCGCCTCGATCTCGGCGTAGCCCAGCCCGCCGATGCGCGACGGCATGCCGACGAAGCACTCGTCCACCACCACCTGGCTCAGCCCGACCGCCTCGAACAGCTGCGCGCCGGTGTACGCATCGACCGCGGCGATGCCCATCTTGGACATCACTTTCAGCACGCCCTTCTCCGCCGCCTTGATGTAGCGCTTGACCACGTCGGTCTCGCTCAGCGTCTTGTCCTTCACGCGGCCGCGCTGCACCGCCTCGCGCGCGGTGTCGAGCGCCAGATACGGATTGATCGCGCTCGCGCCGAAGCCGAGCAGCACCGCGAAGTGATGCACTTCACGCACCTCGCCGCTCTCGACGATCAGGCTGGCGCGGTTGCGCAGCCCCGTGCGAATCAGATGATGATGCACCGCGCCGAGCGCCAGCGCCGCCGGAATCACCGCGCGCTGCGGGCCGGCCTTGCGGTCGCTGATCACCAGCAGCGACGCGCCCACCTGCACCGCGCGCTCGGCTTCGGCGCACAGGCGCTGCAGCCCGCGCGTCAGCTCGCCGCCGTTCGTCGCCTCCGCATCGGCGGCCGGCGCCGGGAACGTGGCGTCGAGCGTCACGCACTGGAAAGCCGAATCGTCGATGCGGCCGAGCGCCTTGCACTCTTCGTTCGTCAGAATCGGCGAGTTCAGGCGAATCAGATGCGCCGCTTCTTCGCGTTCCTCCAGCACGTTGCCGCGCCGGCCGATCAGCACGCGCAGGCTCATCACCTGGTCCTCGCGCAGATGGTCGATCGGCGGGTTGGTCACTTCGGCGAAGCGCTGCTTGAAGAAATTGAACAACGCGCGCGGCTTCGGCGAAAGCACTGCGTGCGGCGTGTCGTCGCCCATCGAGCCGACCGGCTCGGTGCCGTCCTCGAACATCGTCTTGACGACGAAGGTCAGCTCTTCGCTCGTCCAGCCGAACTGCAGCTGGCGCGTCAGCAGCACGTCGCTGTTCACCGCCGGCTGCTCGATGACGATCGACGCCGCCTCTTCGAGCCGGATGCGCTGGCGGCGGCACCACTCCTGGAAGTTGCGGCGGCGCGCCAGATCGTTCAGGATTTCGTCGTTCGTCCAGAATCGCCGCGCCTGCAGGTCGGCACAGATCATGCCGCCCGGCCCGACCTTGCCGCTCGCCTCGACGCGCTCCGGATCGACGTCCAGCGCGCCGACTTCGCTGCCGGCGTAGACGATGCCGTCGCGCGTCTTCACATAGCGCGCCGGCCGCAGGCCGTTGCGGTCGAGCGCCAAGCCGATCGCGTAGCCGTCCGAGAAAATGATCGACGCCGGGCCGTCCCACGGCTCCATCAGCGAGGAGTGGTAGCGGAAGAAGTTCTTCACCGACGGCGACATGTCGGGATCTTTTTCCCACGGCGGCGGCACCAGCATCTTGAGCGAATGCCGAATGTCGCGGCCGCCCAGCGTCAGCAGCTCGACGGCGTTGTCCAGCCGGCCGGTGTCACTGCTGTGCTCGTTGATGATCGGCTTCAGGTTGTCGATCTCGGCGCCCCACAGCGGCGAATCGAGGTCGGCTTCGCGCGCCGCCATCCAGCGCTGGTTGCCCTCGACCGTGTTGATCTCGCCGTTGTGCGCGATGAAGCGGAACGGCTGCGCCTTGTCCCACGTCGGAAACGTGTTCGTCGAGTAGCGCTGGTGGAAGAGGCAGTGATTGACCTTGAAATCCGGATCGTTCAGGTCGATGTAAAAGCGCCGCAGCTGCGTCGCAGAAACCAGCGCCTTGTAGACGATGGTGCGGCACGAGAACGACGGGATGTAGAACGAATCGAGGCCCTCGGCCGCCGCGGCATTCTCGATGCTGCGCCGCACGAGATACAGATGCTGATCGAACGCCAGCTCGGTGGCGAAGTGCATCGGCCGCGAAATCAGCACCTGCTGAATGTCCGGGCACATCTCCTGCGCGCGCTGGCCGAGCGCGTTCGGCTCGAGCGGCACCGTGCGCCACGTCAGCGCCGTCAGCCCGCGGCGGGCAAGTTCGTCCTGAATGATGCGGCGCGCCCGCAGGTTTTCCTCGGGCTTGCGCGGCAGGAACAGCACGCCCACCGCCAGGTCGCCCGGGCGATGCGCACGCTGGCCGGCGCGCTCGAGCTCGCGATTCAGCAGCGTGTGCGGAATGGAACAGAGGATGCCGGCGCCGTCGCCGCTCTTGCCGTCGGCGTCGAACGCACCGCGGTGCGCCAGCCGCTCCAGACATTTCAGCGCGTCGTCGAGGATGCGGTGCGTGTCGCGCCCGGACAGGTCGGCGACGAAGCCGATGCCGCACGCGTCGTGCTCGAAGCGCGCGTCGTACAGCGGCGCGCTCTCCCGCAGCGAAAATCCGTCCGCCGCCGCCGCATCCACGGCCGCCGCCGCAGCAGCGCGCGGTGCATCGGAAGCGGATGTCTCGAATGGGGGAAGGAAAGTTCGCGTTTTCATCATGTCAGGAGCTCAGCGCCGCTATGTCCGCGTTCGTGACATTTCGACACTAAGTGAAAGTGCAAATCATACTCCCCCTAAAAACCATGATTTCGGTTAGAATCCACTTTGACACTCCGACTTTCGTCTGTTTCTAAGTGCCGTTCTGCAAATCGACTGTCATCATGACCAGCTGGGCCCTCTCTTCCTACTGTCGTCCGGGCATGGAAAGCCGTTCACGCGCTTTCGCCGTCAAGCCGGCCGACGCCGCCGCCATTCGCGCGAAAGGGACGCTCTTCGCCGTGGTCGATGGATCGGTCAGCCCGGCGCTGTCGGACAAAGTCTCGGAAGCAGTCGGACAGTCGCTGCTGCGGTACTACTATTCCGCGGAAACCGGCCGCGACCCGCAGATTGCGCTGCGCCTGGCGGTGCAGCGCGCGGTGTCCATGCTCGATTCGCTGCGGCCGGCCGGCAGCGCGCCGCTCGTCGCTGCGCTGGCCGCCGGCGTGGTCTGGCAGGATGAATTGCTGCTCGCCCGCGTCGGCGACGCCGCCGCGCTGCTGCTGCGCAACGGCCACGCCATCTCGCTCAGCCCGGAAGCGCCCGATTTCGATTCGATTCTCGAATCCAGCCTGCCGCTGATGACCGGCGACCGCGTGGCGCTGTGCACCGCCGCCGCCGTCACGCACCTGCCGACGGCGCTCGACCGGCGCCACGCCCCTTCCCACGCCGCACTGCTCTACCGCAACGCGGCCGCCGCGGATCCGGCGATCGCTCATGCCGCGATTGCGGTGTTCGATTTCGACGCAACGCCCGCCGCAGCGATGCCGACGCCGCCACCCGCACCACTGGAACCGAGTGAAGCTGCGCCGCCGGCCGTGCCGGTGGAACCCGCCGCCGCGCCGCCGCCGCCCGTACCTGTCGAGCCGCCCGCCGCGAAACCAGCCTCCGTCGAAGCGCCCGCCGCGCCGGCCCCAGTCATGGCAGAACCGACTCCGCCGGCGGCCCCCGCAGCGCCTGCCGACGCCGCGCCGACGCCGTCGCCCGCCGAATCAGCGCATGTCACGCCGCCGGCCGCGCCCGCCGAACCGCCGCTCGACGCGGTTCCGCCGACGATGCCGCGCCGCCGTCGCCGCCGATTCCCGTTCCTCCTGCTCGTGCTGCTCGGCGCACTCGTCGGCGCCACCGCTTATTTCTACAACTACCCCAGCGATTTCGCCGTCGTGCGCACGCAGGCCGAGTCGGTCGCCGGCAGCGCCATGTCGTACGTCGCACACGCCGTCGCCGGTTCCAGTGAGCCGCCACAGGTCGTGGTCATCGAGTCGCCGCTGGCATCTCCGACCGCATCGCCAGCGCCGACGGCCGACGACCGACAGCCGACCGCGTCGCCAGCGCTGACGGCAACGGCATCCCTGGCCGCATCGCCGACCGCCGACGGCCCACCGCCGACGGCGACGCCGGCGCTGACGGCAACGGCATCGCCGACCGCATCGCCGACGGCCGGCGACCGACAGCCGACCGCGTCTCCGACGGCGACCGCGACGCCATCGCCGACCGCATCGCCGACCGTGACGCCTTCTCCTACAGCGCAGTCGATCGGCGAGGTCGTGCGCGAGCTGCCGACGGCCACCGTCCTCCCCACGCGCCGCCCGGCCGCATCTCCGACCGCCGACGGCCCACCGCCGACGGCAATGCCAACCACTGCCGCATCTCCGACCGCCGACAGTCGACCGCCGACGGCAACGGCGACCGCGGAAGAGCCGCTGCCCGAAGGCGCATTCCCGCCGCTGCCGACGCCGCCGCCGTAGCGCGCCTCACCCCCTGACCCCCTCTCCCCCTCAATTTCGCTTCGGCTCTGATCGAGCAGCACTCTTGCCGGCGACGCGAAATTTCGGCGAAGAGGGGGAAAGGGGGGAGAGGGGGTCAGGGGATGAGGCGTAGGCGACGATTGAGGTCAGCACGCCGCCATAGCACAAACGGCCAGCGTGCGCCACAATCGGCGGATGCAGCCCGATCTCCGCTGGTTCGAATCTCCCGCCGTCGATGCGCGCGTCGAGCAGCTGCTCGCCGGCCTCACCCTCGCACAG
>JBIIIA010000472.1:0-2799 GCA_044235195.1 Thermoflexales bacterium | reverse complement strand
ATCGTTGACGTACGCTGGCCGGGGGCGCCCCAATTAAATGCGATGCGCCGGGCCTTCTCGTTTTTTGTTCGCGTCGACCGCAGCGATCGACACTCGTTGGAATCCTCGAATCGCACCATCACCCACCCCCGAAGGGGGTGGGTGATGGTGCGATTCGAGGGATTGCCAGAAACGGTGGATGCACCCTCAGCGGCGATGGCGTCGGCCGGCCACCAGCCGAGTGGCGCGGGCAGGGGCGTGGGCTTCGTCGCCGATGGCGTCGTGGGCGTACGAGCCGTTGTTCTTGTGAATAAACAGCGCCAGGTCGGCGCGCAGCCGGCGCAGGATGTCGCCCTGCAGGTCGAGCAGCGCGCGCTGGGCGCCGGCGTCGAAGCGCATCTCCAGCGCGGTGCGCAGGTGTGGCAGGCAGATTCCGCCGGAAGCGGCGAATGCGGCGCGCATGTCGCCGTCTTTTTCACCGAGGCCGGCCAGCAGCGTCTCGAGCACGATGCGCTCCTGATGCAGTTCGTGGCTGCACAGCACGCATTCGCGCTTCGGGCGCAGCGTCTCGGCCACGATCTGCTGGAGCGATGTCACGACGCGGCGCAACGTGTGTGCTGCGCCGCGGCTCGGCTCGCTGTTTTCGCCGGGGAAGCTGCGCAGGACGTCGTTGATGACGTCGTGATGGATGATGGCCGTGCCCAGTGTGCGGCTGTGCCCGGCCAGAATTTCGCTGTGCGTGGTGCAGAAGCCGCGCGCGCTGCGGATTTCGGCGCGACGTTCGACCACGGTGATGCTTTCGTAGAAAAAGCCGTCGATGTACTGCCGCACGTCGCGTTCGACCAGGCGGCAGACCGGGCAGTCCGTTTGGGGGAAGGCGTCGAGCAGGTCGAAGCGGATGCGTGAGGTCACGGCGTGCAGTGTAGTGGAATGCCCGATGATCAGGCATTCCTGCGCAGCCAGGCGATGAGTGCATCGCAGACTTCGGCCGGCTTTTCTTCGTGCAGCACGTGGCCGGCGGCCGTGACAACGGTGAGCGCGGCGTTCGGGATGGCGGCGGCGAGCTTTTCGCCGTGGCTGGGCGGGAAGATCGGGTCGCGTTCACCCCACAGCAGCAGCGTCGGCGCCGAAATGCAGGCGGCGTTGCCGGGGACGGGCAGCTCGGCCTCGTCCTTCGGCGCGCGCGACTGTGCGATTTGTGCCTGGATCGTGCCGCGGCCGTGCAGCGGGGCGGCGTATCCGCGCACGCTTTCTTTGTAGATCCAGTCTTTGCTGTGGGAGACGTACGACAGGCCGGAGCGCACGAACAGCGGCGAGGTGGCGACGAAGGTCAGCGCGTAGCCGATGACGGGCAGAGAGACGAACCTGGCGATGGTCGGGCGTGCCGTGGCGAAGGCTTCGGGTGCGATCAGCGCCAGCGAGCGCACGCGCTGCGGGGCGATGATGCCGATCTGCATGGCCAGGCGGCCGCCGAACGAATGGCCGATGAAGTCGGCGCGAGTGATGCCGATTTCATCGAGGGCGCCGAGGATCAGCCGGGCCTGCGCCTGGGTGGTGTAGGCGGCGGCGTTCGTGGAGCGTGCACTGGCGCCACAGCCGAGCAGGTCGATGGCGACGACGCGAAAGCCGGCGTCGACCAGCGCGGCGCGTACGTCGCGCCAGGTGAACACCGACGACGAGAAGCCGTGCAGCAGGACGACCGTGCGGCCGGCCGGCGATCCCTCGTCCGTGTAGTGCAGCGAGACGCCATCGACGGTGGCGAAGCGCCCGCCGTCCGTGAGTACTTGTGACACCTCCGGCAGCGTCGAGCGTTCGCGCACCGGAGTGAGCAGGAACATGCCGGCGAATCCACTGCCGCCGAGCGCCAGGCCGAGCAGGGTGACGAGCATGCCGGTCGGTGTGATGACGAACGAGCGCACGGAATCTTCCTGCAGGATGACGGCGATCGTGATCATGGCGATGATGAAGAAGCTGATGATGGCGATCACCGAGCGGGCGAGATCCGATGTCCGGCGTGCCAGCGCGCCGCGCCGCAGCAGCCATTGCAGGGCAATTGCCGCGGCGAGAGCGTAGAGGATGGCCGGCCAGTGTCCCCAGCGCATCATGTCTCTGACTTCCCACCAGTTGATCGGGTAGCGCGCCAGGACGGCCGGCGCGTACGTTTCCATGATGCCGATGTCCAGCGCATAGCGCGAGCTGCCCGCGCGATCACCGAAAACCACCATGTAATAGCGGGTCGATTGCGGGGCCACTGCCTCGACCATGGCACGCGGATAGAAATTGATCTGCGTGAAGATATCGAAATAGGTCTCGTTGGAGTTCGAGCGGCCGACGATGGCGCCCATGCCTTCGGGAATTTCGAACGGCAGTGGTTCCGCCGGCTTCGGCAGCCCCGGACCGACGAGTGCGACGTGCGGTGAAAAGTTGTGCAGATCGTCGTTGACTGGAATAAAGATGATGCCGCGCATCATTTCACCGGCACGGTAATCGAATGTCACCACATCGATGTCATCGTTGGTCTGCAGCTGGCCCATGACGAACCACATGAAGTGGGCATCCGGCACGAACTGCGCCTGGTCGAACCCTCCGTAATCGCCTTGTGGCGTGTTGCTTTCGAGGATAGGGGTTTCTGCAGCAGCGATCGACGGTCGCAGAAGCAGGATCAAGTTGAACAACAGCACGAGCACGAACCGTGTTTGCATAACGGCAATTATCATTGGAAACATTGAAATGTCCAATTCGGAATGCGCAGCGATGTCTGCAGGCGAGTCGGCTTCTCAACCTTAAAAAGTGTCGTCAGGGGGTTGACATCGGTAGTGG
>JBIIIA010000470.1:0-2803 GCA_044235195.1 Thermoflexales bacterium | reverse complement strand
AGCCGGGGGAGATGTTTTTGTACGTGAAGTAGCGGAAGAGTCATAGCAGATAGCAGATAGTGGATAGTAATAGTGATAGTAAACATCTGTCACTATAACTATAACTATAACTATAACTATCTGCTATCCACTATCACTCTTCACTCACAGCCGATACACCCGCTTCGCATTCCCATTCCACAGCTTGCGCTGCGCTGCGTCGCTCATGCCGCGCTTCGCCGCCATGGCGTCCACGGCGTCGACCCACTGTTTGTAGCTGCCGGCGAGCAGCACGACCGACCAGTCGCCGCCGTACATCACGCGATCCTCGCCGAACGAATCGACCATGTGATCGAAATACGGCTGCATGTCGTCGGGCGTCCAGGCGTGGTGCGCGGCGTTGTTCGCCATGCCGGAAATCTTGGCGGACACGTTGGGGAACGACGCCAGTTCGCGGATGTGCGAAGCCCACGGCTCCATCTGGCGGTCGCGGATGTTCGGGTTGCCGAGGTGGTCGAGGATGAACTGATTCTGCGGGCAGCGGCGCACCAGCTCGATGGCGTCGGGGAACTGGTCGCGCCGGATGCAGATGTCGAACGACAGCCCGAATTCGGCGAGGATGCCCATGCCGGTGAGGAAGCCGGGGCGCAGGCACCAGCCCGGTTCGCGCTCGCCCTGCAGCAGGCGACGGATGCCCTTCAGGCGGGGGCTGGCGGAGGTCATCGCCTTGAGGAAAGTGCGCAGCGGCTCGCCGTCCTCGACGGGCGCGTTGCCGATGATGCCCTTGATGCGCGGCTCGATCTGCGCGCGATCCTCCACGCCGATCGCCTCGAGCAGCGAGTAGTGCGGCGCGACGTCGACTTCGGCATACACCATGCCTTCGATGTCGATGCCGGCCGTGTGTTCACGGTACGCATCCAGGTCGAGCTTGCGATTCAGCAGTGGGATCGAATCCAGCCACGGAAGCCGCAACTTCTGCGGATTCCACAGGTGTACGTGCGTGTCGATGAGAGGGCAGATAGGCATGCGATTACTGTACCCCAGCAGCGCCGCGCGTGCCAACTGCCTACTTCTTCATCTGCTTCAGTGCGTCGAACGCCGGCCGCGTGACGGTATTCGGATACACCGGATCGACCACCGCCCACCAGTACTGTTCGTTGTCGGGCGTCCAGTCGAACTGCGGAATGGAGAGCGCGATCATTGGGCCGATCCACGGCGACCAGTGGGTTTTCGCGAACCAGTAGGCGCGGACGAGGTAATCCGCCTTGGTTTCCTCGTCGATGGCGAACCAGGCGTACGACGGGTTGACGCGATCGGTGGTCCAGCCGAATTCGAGCACGGCGACTTGCTTGGCGGCGTCGCCATGGCGCACCATGATGCGGCGCAGATCCTCGACGTGGCGGAAGGCGAAGAAGCGCTGGCCGCCGAGTTCGGGGATGGCGGCGACGAGGGCGGGGTCGGCCTCGGGCGGCGCGCGGAAGCCGGGTGCGTGCACGCCGAGCAGGTCGAAGTGCGGCGCGGCGCCGGCGTCGTACATCGCCTCGAGGAACTGCTCGTCGGGGATGGCGTCGGGCGGGCCGCTGCCGGTCGGTGCCAGGCCTGCGCTGATGATGAGGGTGCGCGGGTCCGCTTTGCGGATCGCGGCGCTGCAGCCGGCCAGCATGGCGACGTATTCGCGCGGGTCCGGCGTGGCCCCGCCCCATTCGCGCGCCAGGTTCGGTTCGTTCCACACCTGGTACGCCGCCACCTTGCCGGCGTAGCGCGCAGCGATTGCGCCGCAGAAGTCGAAGAAATTCTGCAGGTCACGCGGCGGCCCGGCGGCGATGCCGCGATCGAGCGGATACTCGCGCCGATCCCAGTACGGCTCGCGGTCGAGCCGAATGATCAGGTTGTGCGTGAAAACTTCCGTCGCCAGGAAGACGACGCGGTCGGCGCGGCTCCAGTCGTAGCGTCCCTTCTCGATCTCGATGTCGCGCCAGGCGAACGTCTGCTTGACCCAGTCGAAGCCGGCTTCGCGGATCAGGCCCAGGTCGCGCGTGGCGATTTCCTCTTTCCACCACAGGTAGGCCTCGAATCCGTAGGCCGGCGACGGCAGCCGGCGCGGCGCGGCGATGGGCGCGGGCGTCGGCGTCGGCGTCGGGGCCGGCGTCGGGGCCGCGGCGCAGGAGGCGAGCAGGAAGAGAACAGTGATAGTAGATAGTGATAGTGATAGTAAAGAGTGATCGGCGCGTCGCAATCGAATTGACTTCATCGTTGAGCTCCCACTATCACTCTCCACTATCACTCTCCACTATCACTCTCCACTATCACTATCGACTCTTCTCTGCCCCCTACTCCTTCGGCATATTCGCCACGGCATCGAACGCCGGGCGCGGCGAACCGTCGCGGCGGGTGATGCTGTACGGCGAGACGTTGGCGCTCGGATCGTCGGGCTCCGGGCCGATCTTCTGGATGTAGTCCAGGTTGAAGATGATGGCGAACTTGACGAAGCCGCTTTCGCGCATGATCTTGAAGCCCTGCACGATCCAGTCGGCCTGTTCCTGCTCGGTGTTGTCGAGCGCGAAGTCGAAGCCGGTCGGCGCGCCCTGTACCGGGGTGCCGTCCTTGCGCTTGAGGTTTTCCATGCTGGCCCACCCGAACTCAGTGATGCACAGCGGCTTGCCGGTTTTGGCGCGGTAGTCGAAGAGCGTGCTCTTGAACGACCACGAGTGATTCGGGTTGTCGAACGGCCCGCGGAACTTGGCCGTGGGGTCGTTGAAGCCCTCGTTCCACAGCTTGTCTGGCGGCATGTTGTAGCCGTTCAGGTGCACGCCGATGCAGTCGA
>JBIIIA010000471.1:0-2803 GCA_044235195.1 Thermoflexales bacterium | reverse complement strand
CCGACGAGCAGCGTGGCATCGGCCGGCGCCGACGGATTCCAGCCGCACAGGATGCGGGCCGCCTGCGGATCGGGCAGGTCGCGGTTGCGGGCGAGCGTGCACGTGCCGTAGCCCCACTCGAGGCGGCCGGGCTGCGCCGAGGCCACGGCCGCGCGGGCGATGCGCACGCAGGATTCGCGCACCTGCGCGAGATAGCCCGGCACGAGTGAGCCGCCGGGCTTGTCGATGTCCTCGGCGCAGATGCCGGGGCCGGCGTGTGTGTGCGTGAGATGCAGCAGCACGCGCGTGTCGTCGACGCCGAGCGCGTCGATGACGGCCGAGCGCAGCGTCCATTCGTCCTCCAGCGTGCGCCACCAGCCCAGGTCGAGCGATAGGATCAGCAGCGGCGCGCCGTCGGCGGCCACCAGCGCGAGCGCGGCGGCGGTGAGCGGCCGATGGATGCCGGTGGACACGTCGCTGTTCGCGGCGCCCCAGCTGCGGTTGAAAATGCCGGCGGGCGGTGTGATGTCCGCGCGGGCGACGCCGATGCGGCCGACGAACGGGGAGGAATGTGTGCGCATGATACGCACGTTATCCTACAATTTCTTCATGGCGAAAAGCTTCTATCACATCGGCTTCGGCACGGACGACCTGGGCGAACCGCGCCCGACGCTCGCTTTCCTCAGCGGCGACCCGGATCGCGCGCACATGATCGCCGAACGGCATTTCAGCGAAGTCGTGAAGCTGTCCGAGCATCGCGGCCTGAACAGCTACGTCGGCTGGCTGCCGAACGGGCGGCGGGCGATCAGCGCCACGAGCGGGATGGGCGCGCCGTCGCTGAGCATCGTGGTGAACGAGCTGGTGCAGGTCGGCGTGCGCACGATCATCCGCATCGGTACGTGCGGCTCGATTCAGGATCACGTGAAGCCGGGTTCGGTGGTGATCACCAAGGCGGCGCTGTGTCGGCAGGGCGCGGCCGAGGACATCGCACCGACGGAATATCCCGCGTCGGGCGATCCGTTCGTGACGGTGGCGCTGGCGACGGCGGCGCGCAAATTGCAGGTCGACGCGCACGTCGGCGTCACCGCCAGCGTCGACACGTTCTACGAAGGGCAGGAGCGCACGGAATCGGCGAACCCGACGCTGCTGCGGCGCATGCAGGGCATCACCGCGGAATATCGCGCGCTGAACGTGCTGAACTACGAGATGGAATCCGGCACGCTGTTCAAGATGGGCAACGTGTACGGCTTCGCCGCCGGATGCGTGTGCGCGGTGATCGCGCAGCGCACCGCCAGCGAGCAGGTGGTGATGGACGCCAAGGACGTCGCAGTCGACGCGGCGATTCGCGTGGCGCTCGAGGCGGCGCAGGATCTGGCGTAGGGGGCGGGGGAGAGTGGATAGTGATAGTGGATAGGGGGTGAGGCGTGGCGACGCGGCAGGTGAAAAACGCTGCGAAACGATGTCCCCTTGTCGGGGGATTGACGATGGGGAATAGGGGAAGAAATCGATGACGAAGCTTTTTCAGGCCGTAGTCGCGGTGCTGTGCGTGTGCGGCGGGATGCCGACTGCGCAGGCGCGGGAAGCGGGGCCGCCGGCGGGCCGGCCGCGCTACTTCGGCTGTGAAGCATTCGCTGTGCGCCCGAACGTGGTGCTGGCGTGGAACGATGCGGCGCTGACGGCGATCTCGGAGACGCCGACGGCGCCGACGGTGGCGTCGCGCGCGCTGGCCATGCTGAATACGGCGATGTACGACGCGTGGGCGGCCTACGACGACGCCGCGCTGTCGACCACGACGTTCGGCCTGCATCGGCGGCCGCCGGCGGAGCGCACGGAAGCCAACAAGCGCGAGGCGATGAGCTACGCGGCGTACGTGGTGCTGGCGAACTTGTACAGCGATCTGCGCTACCGCGGCGTGTGCTTTCAGGATTTGTTCTACGCGCTCGGCTACGACCCGGATCCGGACGGCGACGGCAGCGTGAATCTGTCCACCGATTTGAGCACGCCGGTCGGCGTCGGCTCATGGGCGGGCCGGCTGGTGGTGTCGAATCGGCGGACGGACGGCTCCAACGAAGACTGCGACACGCGCGCGGGCACGTGCCTGTATCTCGACAACAGCGGCTACGCGCCGGTGAATGCGCCGGCCGATGTGACCGGCACGCTGACGATCAGCGATCCGAATCGCTGGCAGCCGCTGATCGTGACCGACCTCGATTCGACGAGCGGCGTGTGCGAGCCCGGGCCGCTGCGCGCGCAGCAGTTCACCACGCCGCACTGGGGCAACGTGGCGCCGTTCGCGCTGGGCGACGCGCCGATCAGCGGCACGCTCGGGCCGATCCTGTGGTCGGCCGAGGATCCGGGGCCGTACGAGCTGCAGGCGCGCGAGATGATCAGCATCAGCGGCGCGCTCGACGACGAAAAGAAAGCGATCGCAGCGTACTGGGCCAACGGGCCGGACACCGTGCTGCCGCCCGGGCACTGGATCACGTTCGGGCAGTACGTCTCCGAGCGCGACGGCCATTCGCTCGACGACGACGCGCGGATGTTCTTCGCGCTGAGCAACGGCGTGTTCGACGCCGGCATCATCGCGTGGCGGATGAAGCGGCAGTTCGACTCGGTGCGGCCGCTGAGTGCGGTGCACTTCGCGCTGGCCGGGCAGACCGTGCGGGCGTGGGCCGGCCCGGGGCTGGGCATCCAGGACATCTCAGCGGAGCAGTGGCTGCCGTATCAAAAGCCGTGTTTCGTGACGCCGCCGTTCGGCGAGTACGTCTCCGGCCACAGCGCGTTCAGCGCCGCCGGTGCGGAAGTGCTGCGGCGCTTCACGGGC
>JBIIIA010000110.1:0-9362 GCA_044235195.1 Thermoflexales bacterium | reverse complement strand
AGAGGGAACGGCAATCGCAGACAGGGTGGCACGTCCCCCGGACCGTCATCCCGAACGCTTTGCCGGCTTGAACGTACCGATCTCCGGGCGTACGTGGCAAAGCGGAGGGATCTCTCTGCCGGCTGAACGATTCGCCCTATACGGCGGATGCACCCGAGGGCATATCCGTATACTTTCACCGTTTCGTGTGTGATCGAGTTCTCGTGGAGGCGTATGTCGTTTCGCAAATCCAGCCGCATCGGTGCAGCAGCAGCGCTGCTCATCGCAGCCGATGTGTTCGCCGGCGGGTCGCGTGTGATCGGCATCGTGCAGCCCTCCGCGCCGCTGCGCATGGCGCCGGCCGGCGTGGGCATACCCGGGCGCTACATCGTCGTATTTCGTGACGATCGCGTCTCGTCGGCTCGCGCGGTGCGCGCGAAAATCGCCGTTGCGCGCGGTGCGGCGGGCACGAGCGTGCAGCAGGTGTACGGGAGCGCGCTGTTCGGCTATGCGGCGCAGCTGTCCGATGCGGCGCTGACGCAGGTGCGCCGCGACCCCGACGTGGCCTTCGTGCAGCAGGATCAGATCGTGCGTGCGAATACGACGCAGTCGAACCCGCCATGGGGCCTCGATCGCATCGATCAGCGCAGCCTGCCGCGGGATTTTTCCTACACGTACGACGTGGACGGCAGCGGCGTGCACGCGTACGTCATCGACACCGGGATACGCGCGACGCATGTGGAATTCGCCGGGCGCGTCGGCGCCGGCTACGACGTGATCGACGGCGGCGCGCCCGACGACTGCCATTCGCACGGCACGCACGTCGCCGGCACGATCGGCGGCCGCACGTACGGCGTGGCGAAGAACGTCACGCTGCACGGCGTGCGCGTGCTCGACTGCCAAGGATCCGGAACGGACTCGGGCGTCATCGCCGGCATCGACTGGGTCACGGCCAATCACATCAAGCCGGCCGTGGCGAACATGAGCCTGGGCGGCGGCGCTTCACCGGCGCTGGACCTGGCGCTGCGCAATTCCGTGGCCGCCGGGGTGGTGCACGTGGTGGCTGCCGGCAACGAAAACACCAACGCCTGCTACGGTTCGCCGGCGCGTGAGCCGCTGGCGATCACCGTCGGCGCGACGGGAAGCACCGATCAGCGCGCCAGTTTTTCGAATTACGGCTCGTGCCTCGATCTCTTCGCGCCCGGCGTGTCGATCCCGTCGTCGGTGAGCACGAGTGACACGGCGGTCGCCGACTACTCCGGAACTTCGATGGCGTCGCCGCATGTCGCCGGCGCTGCTGCGCTGTATCTGGCTCGCTTCCCGTCGGCATCGCCGGCCGAAGTGGCATATGCAATGACAAACGAAGCGACGACGAACGTCGTCGGCAGCCCGGGATCGGGCTCTCCGAATCGTCTGCTGTACGCGGCGCTCACCTCGGCTCCGATGACGCCCACGCCCGGCCCATCGCCGACGCCGCTGCCGCCGCCGCCCGCCACGAGCACGCCGGTGCGCCCTGCCAACGACGATTTCAATTCGCCGACGACGATCGCATCGACGCCGGCGAGCATCGCGGCCGATACCACGTGGGCCAGCACTGCCTACGATGATCCGGCGTTGTGCATCAACGGCGGTCGTCCCGGAAGTTCGACCGTGTGGCATCGCTACGTCGCGCCGGCCGACGGCACGCTCGCGCTGAACAGCTTCGGCAGCAGCTACGACACCGTGCTCGCTGTTTTCCGCGGTGCGCGCGGCGCGCTGACGGCGATCGGCTGCAACGACGACGTCGGCTCCACGTTTCAATCCGCCCTCACCGTGCCGGTCACCTCCGGAACGACGTACTGGATCGAAGCGGCGGACTGGAATTACTTCGACTCCAGCTCGGCCATGATCATGTCCAAGAAAGGCCATGGGGTCGGCGCTCGGTTCGGGGGCGCGCTCGTGTTGAACGTGGCGTTTCAGCCGTCCGGTTCCGTGAACCCGACGCCGACGCCGACGCCGACGCCGACGCCGACGCCCGCTTCATCGCCGACGAGCCCGCCGCCCCCGATTTCGCACGACGACTTTGATGCAGCGCGCGTGATGACGGCACTGCCGTACGCTGACCAGATCTGGACCCTGTCCGCAACGAGGGCGGACGATGATCCGCCCATCTGCACTAGCTACGGCTACGGCAGTTCGTCGGTCTGGTATCGCTACGTCGCGCCATCCGCCGGCAGGCTCGTGATCGACACGTTCGGCAGCAGCTACGACACCGTGCTCACTGTGTTCACCGGAGCTCGCGGGTCGCTGACGCGTCGCGCATGCAATGACGATGCGAACGCTTCGCTGCAGTCGACGGTGGCGGTGACGACCGAAGCGGGCACGACGTACTGGGTCATGGTGGCCGACTGGCTGCCGTGGGATTTGTTGAATGTCGTCAACGGGAAAGGTTCGATACGCACTCGTGTCGGCGGGCAGCTGGTGCTCTCCGCTGCGTTCGAGGCGTTCGCCACGCCGACGCCCACGCCCTCGTCGACGTCGACGCCGACGCCGACGCCCACACCCACGCCGATACCGACCTCGACGCCGACGGATACCCCGACGACCTCGCCGACGGAGGTGCCTACCGTCGTGCCGTCGACGACGCCTCCCCCGTCTCCTACGCCGACGTCGACGCCGACTTCGACGTCTACGTCGACGCCGACTTCGACGCCGACGAGCATGCCGATCCCGTCGGCGGATCAGCTGGAGCCGGCGTTCGGTGTGAATACGCGCGATCAGTGGGTGCTGCTGCGCGGCAGCAATCTGGATTTCGTCGCTCGGGTTCGGCTGGGAAACATCGAACTCGATGAGTTTTTCATCGTCGCACCGACTACGATGTCGATGTACGTCAAGGTGCCGGCGGGAATGCCCGTCGCTGGCTACGATCTCGAACTCTGTTCGGCGGCGGGCATATGCAGCACGCTGGAAAGTGCATACCGCGTCATCGCCGCGGAATCCGACAACTGGTTCATCGGCGCGGATGACGTGTGGACGTCGCCCGGCGTCGTGCGCGTCGGGGCTTCCGTTCGCCTGGGAGTGAACGTGCATCGGGAAGGCGGCAGCGCTCCGGCGCAGGCGCCGGTTTCGTTCTACGTCGTGAACGGCGCCGGTCGTTCGCTCATCGGCACGGTGCTGACGCCGCCGATGGATCCCGGCGTCGATGTGATCGATTCCGTCGACATCGCGTGGGACGCGCCTGCTGCATCCGGTCCGGTCACACTCGTCGCCGTGATCGACGAAGCGGAGGAAGTCGAGGATAGTGATCGCAGCGACAACGTCGTGACGCGCACGCTCTTCGTGCAGCCGACGGCCAGCGATGGAGTGGCGCCGAAGATCGATTCGTTCACCGTGGCCGACGATGCCGTCGAGACGTCGCAGCGTGCGTTGTCGCTGGATTTGCGCGCGAGCGATGATTCGGCCGGCGGCGTGGCGCGCATGTATGTGGTCGAGCGCCGTTTCCTCGCGGACGCCAATCGCTGGGTGGCCGTGCAGTCATCGGGCTGGGTGCCGTATGCGACGTCTTCGACGTTTACGCTCACGACGGGAAGCGGTTTTCGTATCCTGCAGGTCTGGGTCTCCGACGGCGCCGGCAACATCTCCACCGAGAGTGCGCGCACGTCGATCAACTACAACGCCTTCCCGGAAACTGTGCAGCAGGGGGAGGTGGTGATGTACCGCTATTCCGCCGCGGCTGGATTGCCGATCATGGTCACGCTCGATTCCCTGAGCGGCGACGCCGACTTGTATGTGTGGGATGAAAACGGTGCGCTGATCGGCGCCAGCGCCGAGGCAGCCGGTGCGACCGACAAAGTCGGATTCGCCATGCCGACCACGACGACGGTGCAGATCGAAATCCACGGCTACACGGATGCCAGTTACGGCATGAGCGTGCAGTACGGAGCGTCGGCGCGCACGAGCGCGCGAACTGCATCCAAAGAGCTGCGCACCGCGCCGATCATCGGTCCGTCGAACGAACCTGCGGCGACGCTCGATCTGCCGATTCCGCCGACCTACGTGGTGTACGTGCCCGTGCTGAATCGCTGAGCGCAGGAGTGGACAAACCTGCGAATCACGGCATCACGCGCGAGGTGATGGGCGGCGTTTTGCGTGACGACGGGAAAATAACGTGCCGGCGCACCCGGGCCGTCGCCCGCCAGGGCGAAAGGCCCGGGCTAGGGAAGCGTCGCGCCTCCGGCGCTTACGCCTGAAGAATCCGCGTATATGGCTATCGATAGAGATCGAGGGCGTATGAGAGCAAATTCCCCTTGTTTTTCTGCGTCGCGTATGGGCTGCCGCGTTCAAAGAGCGCCGGAGGCGCGAGGCTGCCCCAGCCCGGGGCAGCGCCCCGGGCACGCAGCGACGCACGAAACGACGACGCAAACAGGGCAATACGATGTCCCCCCGGTAAGGGGAGGGGGTGAGGCGTAGGCGAATTTTTGCGCTGGTTCTACACTGTCGGCACTTTTGTGATTTTCGCTCGTTATTGCATTCATTCGTCGGAGGAAAGCTATGGGGGCTCGAAATGCGAAGCGCGTCGGTGTGATCGGCGTAGCAGCGGCGCTGGTGGTGACGGCGGCAGTATTGTTCGCCGGGGGACGGTCGGTCGGGCGCGCGCAGTCGGAAGCGCCGCTGCGCATGGCGCCGGCCGGCAAGGGCATCGCTGGTCGCTACATCGTCGTGTTTCGCCGGGATCGGGTGACGTCGGCGAGTGCGGTGCGCGGCAAGGTGGCACAGGCGCGCGGGGCGACGGGCATGAGCGTGCGTCATGTGTACGAGCGGGCGCTGTTCGGCTACGCCGCGCAGCTCTCGGACGCGGCGCTGGCACAGGTGCGCGCCGATCCGGACGTGGCGTACGTGGCACAGGACGGCGTGGTGCGCGCGGTGCAGACGGGCGGGACGCAGAGCGATCCGCCGTGGGGGCTCGATCGCATCGACCAGCGCAGCCTGCCGCTGAACGAGAGCTACAGCTACGACGTGGGCGGCACGGACGTGCACGTCTACGTCATCGACACAGGGATTCGCAGCACGCATGCGGAATTCGGAGGGCGGGTGGAGGCCGGCTTCGATGCGGTGGACGGCGGGACGCCGGACGACTGCAACGGCCACGGCACGCACGTGGCCGGCACGATCGGCGGCGCCACGTACGGCGTGGCGAAGAACGTGACGCTGCACGGCGTGCGCGTGCTGGACTGTGAAGGCTCGGGGTCGGACTCGGACGTGATCGCCGGCATCGACTGGGTGACCGAGAATTCCGCGTCGCCGGCCGTGGCGAACATGAGCCTGGGCGGCAGTGCATCCGCTGCGCTCGATGAAGCGGTGCGCACGTCCGTCGAAGCCGGCGTCGTGTACGTGGTGGCCGCAGGGAACGAAGACGTGGATGCGTGCTATGGCTCTCCGGCGCGCGAGCCGGCGGCGATCACCGTCGGCGCGACGGACGCAGGCGATGCGCGCGCATGGTTTTCGAATTACGGCGACTGCCTCGATCTGTTCGCGCCGGGTGTGGATATTCGTTCGGCCTGGAAATCGAGCAACACGGCGGTGGCGTCGTTGTCGGGCACTTCGATGGCGGCGCCGCACGTCGCCGGCGCGGCGGCGCTGTATCTCGAACGCAAAGCGACGGCCAAGCCGCCGGAGGTCGCGGCGGCGCTCGTGAGCTACGCCACCTCCGGCGTGGTGACGGACGCGCAGGCCGGTTCGCCGAATCGGCTGCTGTACGTTCTGCCCGCGAGCAGTGGGCCGACGCCGACGGCGCCGCCGCTTTCCACGGCGCAGCCGGGCCAGGGAGCAAACGATTTCGACGACCCGTCCAAGCCGCGCGTGATTGCCAGCCTGCCGTACCGCGACGTCGCTAGCGTGGCTTCGGCGACCACCGACCGCCGCTCCGAGCCGTGGCCGATGGGCTGCGGCGATGTCGAAAATGCGCAGACGGTGTGGTACCGCTATACGGCGGCGGCGTCCGGCTGGCTGACGATCGACACGGTCGGCAGCAATTACGACACCGTCGTCGAAGTGTATGAAGATTCGTCGTCGGTGCTCTTGCCACTCACGTGCAACGACGACACGGATGATTCGCTGCAGGCGCGCGTGGGGCTGGCGGTGACGTCCGGGAAGACCTACTACGTGCAGGTGGCATCCTTCGTGTCCGGCTTCCTCACTCGCGGCAAATCCGGCGGTGCGCGCGGCGCTGCCGCAGCAGCCGGCAGCCGCCTGGTGCTGCAGGCCTCGCTCGACGTCGGAGGGAGCGGCCCGACGCCGACGCCGACGCTGATTCCGACGTCCGGGCCGACGCCGCTGCCGGTGAATACGCCGTCCCCGACGCAGCCGTGGCTGAATAATCTGTGGCCGGACGTGGTGCAGGTCGGCGATGGCGAATGGATCTGGGTGACCGGCGGCAACCTGGATGCAGTGACGACGGCGCGCCTCGGTGCACGGACGGTGCAGATCGATTCCATCGGCGACGAGGCGATGTACCTCTACGCCCCCGACGATCTGCCGGCCGGCACCTACGATCTGCAGGTGTGCAACGCGAGCGGGGAATGCGCGACGAAGCCGGAAGCGTTCACCGTGTATGCGCAGACGCCGGAGATTTACCAGATGATTCCCGATCGTGCAGCGTATGGGGAATCGACCGACGTCTGGGTGATTGGGTACAACTTTGCGGAGGGGATGACGATGACGATCGGCGGCAGCCCGGTCGACGAGCTGCAGGTGTACTCCTCCGATGTGATTCGAGTGCGGCCGCCGACGGATCTGGCGGTGGGCGCGCACATCGTCGGCGCTTTCCTCGACAACACGCAGTTCTACGCCGAAGATCCGTTCATCGTCTTCGGATCCGATTCGGACGACTGGTATGCGTTCGAAGAAGATTTGTGGTCGATGCCGCTCGTCGTGCGCAGCGGCGACGTGATCGAGCTCGGCTTGAACGTGCATCGACAGGGCGGTGACATCCCGATGCAGGTCGGTGTGTCGTTCTATGAGATCGTCGACGGCACGCCGCAGTTGATCGATCATGTGCTGACGCCGCCGATGTCACCCGGCAAGGACGTCATCGACACGGTGAGCACGTTGTGGCCGATCGTGACGGACGGCGATTCGGCCACGATCATGGCGGTGATCGACGAAGACGAGTGGATCGATGATTTGAATCGCACTGACAACGTGGTGACGCGCACGATTTCGATTCTTCCGCCGTCTGCGGATGCAGCGGCGCCGCGGGTCAGTTCGTTCGAAATCAACGGCGGCGCGCTGGAGACGAGCGACGCGCATGTGACGCTGACCGTCGGCGTGACGGAAGCGGTGTCGGCGATGTACGTCGTCGAGCGCGAATTCAACACCGTGGCGGGGATGTGGGTGCCCGTGCAGTCCATCGGCTGGATCGGGCACCAGACCAGCTATCCGCTGACGCTGACGGGATCGAGCGGCATGCGCTACGTGCAGGCGTGGGTGAGCGATGCAGCGGGCAACATTTCATCGCCGGGTGGATACGCCGTGATCAACTACAACGCTGCGCCGGAGGACATCGCGCTCGGGCAGATGCGTGTGTTCCGCTATCCGATCACGCTCGGTTCGTCCGCGGTGGTGCGGCTTGATACATTGTCGGGCGACGCGGATTTGTATGTGTGGAATCCGGACGGCACGCTGGCCGGCTACTCCGTGGCGAGCGGCACGGCCGACGACGTGATCACCGTGACGGCGACGATCAGCGGCGAGCACCAGGTCGAGGTGTACGGCTACGCGGCCGGCCAGTATCGGCTGATCGTCGAGAACGGCGCGGACGCGCGGCCGTCGGTGGAGGATGGTGCGGCGGCGCGGCCGGATGCGCCGATGGTGAAGGCTGTGCGCAGCGCGCCGGCGGTGCAGCCCGAAAGCCTGCCACCGGTGGTCGTGGCGCTGTCGAATGCGCCGGTCGGCGGACTGCCGGCTGCGCCGGCGTCGACGCCGACGGGCGCGCCGGTATCGCCGACGGCGACTCGTACGGTCGTCGCACCGACGCCGACGTCCGGCGCGGACAAGAAGGTGTACGTGCCGATTACCATTCGGTAGAAAATATGAATGTACTGTTCACAATGAACTCATCTTGAACCATAAACTAAGCCCCGGTGAAGCGCAGGTTGATTGGTTTTTGCGCGAACGATGGAGGAGATATGTCGAGAAGGATCAGGGCTGCACATCGATATGTGATCGCAGCGTTGCTATTGATGGTGGGAATGCTGGGCGCCGTTGGTTCGAGCCGGGCGCAGTCGATATTTCCGCCGCCGCCGACGCCGGATGTCGGCTTGCTGCCGACGCCGAATGTCGATCCGTTGCCGACGCCCGTGCCGACGACTGAGCTGCCCGTCATCGAGTCGTCGACGCCGGATTCGGCGGCGGTGGGTTCCGGGCCGTCGCTGCGGGTGACGGGTAAGAACCTCGATCAGGTGAGTCGTGTGCGCCTGCTGCCATCTGCGGCTGAATCGGAAGCATATGAAGTGTATTTTTACTACTCTTCGCCGGAAGAGTTGGGCGTGTTCGTGTACGACGGCGTGCCGGAGGGGCGGTATGCGCTGGAGCTGTGTACTGCAGCTGGGTCGTGTGCGACGCAGGCGGATGCGCTGTTGCTGTACGACGGCGGCGTGACGATCGGCTATGTGTGGCCGGGCAGCGCGAGTGAGGGCCAGGCGGCGGACGTGTACATCTACGGGCGGGGCTTGAAGCCTGGGGTGACGGTGACGATCGGTGGGCTGCCGGTGTCCGAGATCCAGGTCTACAACACTTCCGTGATGTATGTGCGCAGCCCAGCTGAGCTGTCGATCGGTCAGTATGACGTGACGGCGTCGCTGTCGGACGTATCTTCCACGATGATCGGAGCGTTCTCCGTCGTGGACGGGGGCGACATCTCGCCGACGCCTGAACCGGAGGTCACTCCTGTCCCAACCCCGGACGTCGGCCTGCTGCCGACGCCGGCGCCGGGGCCCGTGCGCATCATGGAATTGGCGCCGAGCGAAGGGTCTGCCAGGACGGGTTTGTGGGCGGTCGTGCGCGGCAGCAATCTCGATCGCGTGACGAGTGCACAACTGCTCGGCGCGTCTGCCGGTGACGAGGCGTACGAGGTGTACATCAGCCCTGCATATTCGGGAAATCAGATCAACTCTGAAGAACTGTGGGTGTTCGTTCCCAACAGCGTTCCTGCCGGGACGTACGCTCTGCGCTTGTGCGCTGGTGACGGCGAGTGTGCGCTGCAGGCGGACGCGCTGGTCTTGTATCAGGACTCGGCCGTGGCGCCCGAGCCAGTCATCATCGAACCGTTCCCCACGTATTCTGCGGCGGCGGGTTCTATGCCGTGGCTGTGGATGGGGGGCAAGAATCTCAACCTTGTGAGCCGC
>JBIIIA010000469.1:0-2826 GCA_044235195.1 Thermoflexales bacterium | reverse complement strand
GCGTAGCCCGAATCGAAGCGACGCATGAAGCCGAGCTGCAGCGGCACACCCGCCTGCGCCGCGGCGTCGACCGAGGCGCGGCAATCTTCGAGCGTCAGCCCCAGCGGCTTCTCGGTGAAGATCGCCTTCCCGTACGACGCGGCGGCGACGATGCTCTCGCGGTGCAGCGAAGTCGGTGTGACGATGACCACGGCGTCGAGGCCGGGCAGCGCCAGCATTTCGTCGACCGAAGCGACGACGCGGGCCGATGGATGCTGTGCCGCAGCCAAATCGCGCAGCTCCTGCACCGGCTCAGCGACGGCGAACAGCGTTGCGCCGCGCACGCGCGTGGCGAGATTGTGCGCATGGCCCTGTCCCATGCGGCCGTAGCCGATCAGTCCGAAATTGAGCGAGGAAGTCATTGGTTGAATATCTCCTGAGTCGTTGTCTAGGTCCGAGTCGTTGTTTGTGCTGCCCGTAGAGGATCGAACGACGCCGTGCTCGCGCGCACGACGAGCTGCGGCTCGAGCGTGCGATTCCGCGCCGCGCGGCCATCGAGCAGATCGAACAACAGCTGCATGGCGGCGGCGCCGAGCTGCGCACGCGGCTGATGCACGGTGGTCAGCTCGGGCGTGCAGTAGCGCGCCGGCGACACATCGTCGAAGCCGACGATCGAGATTTGCTGCGGAACGGCGACGCGCAGTGCACGACACGCCTGCAGTGCGCCGATGGCGATCATGTCGTTGTAGCAGAAGATCGCCGTCACGCCGCGCGCCAGAAGCTGCGGTGCGTACGCGCATCCAGCCGCAACATCGGCTTCGGGCTCGGCGTCGAACGACGGCGCATCGAGGCACAGGTCTTCGTCGAACGCGATGCCGGCGGCGCGCAGTGCATCGCGGTATCCGGCGCGGCGACGCCGATTCGAAGCGGCGCGGCTGACGGCGCCGAGGTAGCCGATGCAGCGATGGCCGAGGGCGATCAGGTGGTCCATCGCCATGCGCGCGCCGGCGCGATCGTCGACGGCCACCGCGTGCACATCGGCGGCCACACGCGTGGCGGCGCTGTTCACCAGCACCAGCGGACAACCGGTAAACGCATCGCGATCCGGCATGCCGCGCGAGCTGGCCAGCACAAAACCATCCACGCGCCGCCGCCGAAATTCGGCGAATCCCTGGCGCTCCAGAACCGGGTCGTTGTGCGTCGCCGTCAACAGCAGGCTGTAGCCGGCCGGCCGCGCGGCTGCTTCCATCCCGGCCACCACATCGGTGAAAAACGGATCGGAGATCGTGGTGACCAGCACACCGACGGCGCGGGTGCGGCTGCCCTGCAGGCTTTGCGCCACGGCATTCGGCACGTAGCCGAGTTCGGCGGCGATGGCATGAATGCGCGCGCGCACGTCCGCGCTGATGAGGGCGCTGTCGCGCAGGGCGCGCGAGACCGTCGAATGGGAAACGCCGGCCTCTCGGGCGATGTCGTGGAGGGAAACGGGCCGGCGCTGCATGGCATTTATGCACACGTGTGCATGCGGGCGATGGTAGCGCAGCGCATCGAGATGTCAAGCGGACGACGGACGCAAAGTCACCCGAACGTGTACGTATGTTCGGCGATGAATGCTTTACACTCTTCACAGCTATGTCGGAAGCGACCACCACGACAGATCAACTGACTCCGCTCCTCATTACGGCGATGTACACGCTCGATGACGAGGGGGGACATATTTATAAATATAACGTCACCGTCGGCAACAGTGTGGCTCGACTCGGATGGGCCGCCGCGGGATGGGGACGTGCAGCAGCCCGAGTGCGCAGCGTTCCCCTACATTGGAAACTCAATCTCGGAAAACAAACAGCCAAGTTTCGTGGAATTGCCGGTCGCATCGAAAAGACGCTGGCATTTCTATCGACGCAGATTCAATTGATGCGCGAGCTGCGAAGAACTGTTGATCGCCCGGTAATCATTTATGCGGACTGGTTCGATCTGGTGCATCTCGTCATCATGACGACTGCGTTGTATCTCACAAAACAACACAGGCACCTGCACTTCTGGCTCATGTGTCGCGCTCCGATGACGCGACGCAAAGCCGCTCCTCGCCGCCTTCTGCACCGCCTCATCGAGATCAGGCTAGGCCGCCATAGACTCCAGCTTCTGGGCGAAAGTGAGTTAGTCGATCAATACAACGTCGAGTGCTATGGCAAATCGGTCACGACGATGCCGATCGTCACCACGAATCAGCGCTCAGCATCCGAGAACCCGGATATCGAACGAGTCAAAGCAACGTTGCCGTCGCACAAACTGCGTCTCTGGTGGCCAGGCCGACCATTTCCACACAAGGGCCCGTCAATCATCGATTCGCTGATGAGTACGCCGAGTCGATCATCTGCCCAGGCAGTTATTCTCACATCGGACCGCTATTCCCCCCCGCCAAGAGATGCCTCGGCTGACATGGTAGAGCATGTCGAAGTGCCGGATCCACTGACGCCGACGGAGTTCAGCGATTGGATTCAATTTTCCGATGTGATTCTTCTGCCCTACGATGTGTCGGTGTACCGAAAGATACCCTCCGCAATCTTCGTCGAATCATCCGTTGCCAACCGCATGGCGCTGGTGACAGACAATACATGGATGGCATATCAATATAGAAAATATGGATATCCGGAGTTCATCATCGACTGGACGCAGCCGAACCTGATCGACCGTATCGTCACGATCGGCCGCGATGCTGAACATCGACGCCGCAGCGCTGAATTCGCCGAACAATTCAGTCGCCTTCACAACGAAGCAAGTTTTGCGGAGGAAATGGCGAAGCTCTGGAAAACCGTTCAGGCCAGCGAACGCTGACCTGCAAAT
>JBIIIA010000109.1:0-9448 GCA_044235195.1 Thermoflexales bacterium | reverse complement strand
TCGAAACGGCGTTACACAGCCTGCTCGGCGTGGGGATCTGGTTCGTCGTGCTCATCGCGCTGAACGCGTTTTTCGTCGCCGGCGAATACGGCATGGTGCTTTCGCGCAAGACGCGCATGACGGCGCTGGCGGAAAATGGCGATGCCGCGGCCCGCACGGTGCTGCGCGTGATGGAGGATCGACAGTCGTTTCTTTCGGCGGTGCAGATCGGCATCACCATCACCGCGGTGGCGCTGGGTGCGTTCACCGAAGAGCCGCTGACGGCGATCTTCGTCGCCGTGCTCGGCATGGTCGATTCGGATCTGCTGCGCACGGCGTCGGCCGGCATCGGCACGCTGTTGTCGCTCGGCATGGCGTCGTTTTTCAGCATCGTGCTCGGCGAGCTGGTGCCGCGCGCGCTGACGATGCGCTCGGCCGAACGCGTGGCGCTGATCTGCGTGCCGCCGCTGGCGGTGATGGCGCGCGCACTCACGCCGTTCATCTTCCTGCTGAAGGCGAGTTCGACGGCGACGCTGCGGCTGTTCGGGCTGCGCGGCGCCGATGAATCGTCGCAGCTGCATTCCGCCGAGGAGCTGCGCATGCTGGTGGAAGAGAGCGAGCGCGGCGGCGCCATCGAGCCGGAGCAGTCGGAGATGCTCGACAAGGTGTTCAGCTTCGGCGACACCACCGTGCGCGAGGTGATGGTGCCGCGCACCGAAATGCGCATCGTGCCGGTCACGGCGTCGCTGCATTCGGTCGCGCACTTGTTTTCGTCGCACGCCTACAGCCGCATGCCGGTCTACGAGGACACGCCCGATCGCATCATCGGCATCCTGCACGCCAAGGACATGATGCGCGTGCTGCTCAGCGCCGACCGCACGCGGCTGCCGTCGATCCGGCAGATGGTGCGCGAAGCGTTCTTCGTGCCCGATTCGCAGAAGGCCGACGAGCTGCTGGCCGAATTTCGTCGGCGGCGCGAATACCTCGCCGTGGTGCTCGACGAGTACGGCGGCACAGCCGGGCTCGTCACGCTGAATGACCTCGTCTCGCGCATCATCGGCGACGCCGAGGACGCCACCGAGCAGGGCGCGCCCGACATTCAGCGCGCCGCCGACGGCAGCGCCGTGCTCAACGGCCTGACGACGATCGGCGATTTCAACGACGCGTTCGACCTCGGGCTCGTCGACGAAAACTACGACACGATCGGCGGCTACGTGATGGGCCGCCTCGGCCGCATCCCGCGCGTGGGCGACGTGGTCGATCTCCCCGGCTCGCCGATGAAGCTGCGCGTCGAGGAGATGGACAAGCTGCGCGTGGCGCGCGTGAAGCTCGGGCTGTAGCCCTACTTCACGCCGACGAGTTCCACTTCGAAGCGCAGGTTGGCGTTCGGCGGAATCGCCGGCGGCGCACCCTTTTCGCCGTAGCCCAGCTGCGGCGGGATGAGCAGGGTGCGGCGGCCGCCGACCTTCATCGTCGACAGGCCTTCGCTGAAGCCGCGGATCACGCCGTTGAGCGGAAATTCGGCCGGCTGCCCACGGTCACGGGAGCTGTCGAATTTCGTGCCGTCGTCGAGGAAGCCCTCGTAGTGCACGACGACGGTGCCGCCCGGGCGCGGGCTGGGGCCGGAGCCGACCGCCTGGTCGACGTACGACAGGCCGCTGGCGGTGCGCTTGAGCGGGCCGTTCGGGTCGCTCGTCGGCGCCACGGCGGCCGGGGCGTCAGCCGGCGGCGCGCCGGCCGCGGCAGGCTGCGCCGCGCTCGGCCCGCTGATCGACGACAGCGCCAGCAAGAGCAGCGCCAGGCCGGCCATGGAGGCGGCCATGATCCATACGTTGGAGATTTGTCTGGACATAGGTTAAATCACACAGCACAGCACCAGCTCGCGCGCTGCCTTGACTTCGTCGAGGCGGCGCATCGGGGCGCTGTGCGGGGCATTCTTGAGCAGATCTGGCTGCGTGCGAGCTTCCTCGACGATGCGTTGCAGCGCGTCGACGAAGCGGTCGAGCATCTGCACGCTTTCGCTTTCGGTCGGCTCGATCAGCAGCGATTCGGGCACGATTTTCGGCAGCGGGAAATAGTTGGTCGGCGGATGAAAGCCGTAGTCCATCAGCCGTTTGCTGATGTCGAGCGCGGTGATGTTCGGTGCGCCGGCGATCTTGCCCTGCGCGCACACCTCGTGCATGCAGAAGCGTTCGCCGTTGGGGAGCGGCAGCAGGTCGAGCGCACGGATGCGCGCCTGCACGTAGTTGGCGTTGAGCACGGCGTTCTCACTGACGGCGCGCAGGCCGGCCTCGCCGTGCACGCGGATGTACGTGTAGGCGCGCACGTGCATGCCGAAGTTGCCGTGGAACGCGCGCATGCGGCCGATGCTGTGCGCCGGCGTCTTCCAAACGAATGTGGCGTCGTCGCCTTCTCCGACGCGCGCGGCGATCGGGCCAGGCAGGAAATCCGCCAGCTTGTCGTTGCAGGCGACCGGCCCGGAACCCGGGCCGCCGCCGCCGTGCGGCGTGCTGAACGTTTTGTGCAGGTTGTAGTGAATGACGTCGAAGCCGATTTCGCCGGGCTTGGCGATGCCGAGCAGCGCGTTCATGTTGGCGCCGTCGCCGTAGACCAGTCCGCCGGCTTCGTGCACCAGGCGCACCACTTCCTCGATGTGCTCCTCGAACATACCGAGCGTGTTCGGGTTGGTGATCATCAGGCCGCACACGTCGTCGCCGAGCGCGGCCTTGAGCGCGTCGAGGTCGACGTTGCCGCGCGCATCCGAGGGCAGCTCGACGACCGTCAGGCCGGCCATGGCCGACGAGGCGGGGTTGGTGCCGTGCGCGCTGTCGGGGATGAGCATGCGCGTGCGCTTGTGGTCGCCGCGCGCGGCGTGGTAGGCGCGCATCATCAGGATGCCGGTGAATTCGCCCTGCGCGCCGGCGGCGGGCTGCACGCTGGCTGCGCTGAAGCCGGCGATTTCCGCCAGCCACTCCTGCAGCGAATGAATCAGCGCCAGCGCGCCCTGCACGGTCGACGCATCCTGCAGCGGGTGCACCAGGGCGAATCCGGGCAGCCGCGCGGCGTCTTCGTTGACGCGCGGGTTGTACTTCATGGTGCAGCTGCCGAGCGGATACATCGTCGTGTCGATCGACATGTTGCGCTGCGAGAGCCGCGTGAAGTGGCGGGTGACGTCGATCTGGCTGACTTCGGGCAGCGGCAGATCGGCGCGCGCCATGCCGGCCGGCAGCTCGTACGCCGGCACGTCCGACGCCGGCAGATGCGCGCCCTGTCGGCCGGGCGACGACAAATCGAAGATCAGTGGTTCCACACTCACAGGGGGTAATCCTAACGCAGAAGGTCGGCGGGGCGGGTGCGCAAGCATCGCCCCTACGGTGTAAACCGCACGGTCGGCGCGGCGCGCTGCACGGTGATGCGTCCGCCCGTCACGCGCAGCAGCAGGCGCAGTTCGCCCGTCGGTGAGAGGTAGTCGTCGCCGAGCGTCGGCAGGCGATCGAGCGCAGCGAGGTCGGGCGCGATTTCGTCGAAGCGGGCGTTCGCCCAGTTCCACGCGGAGATGGTCGCCGTCGCCCGCACGTCGGTGCGCTGTTCGGCTTCGATGCGCAGGGCCACCGCGGCGGACGCACGCACGGCGCTGGTGCGCCGCACTGGGATCCACGGCTCGAACGACAGCTCGTGCTCGCCGGGCGTGAGTGTCAGGCCGTCGCGGGCGGATGCGATGCGCGACGTGGCGCCGACGAGCGCGAGCGCGTACAGATCGGCCGGCAGCGTCTGCGGGCGGTCGACGACGTGCGGCGCGGCCGGCAGTCGATGCAGCGTCAGCGTCTGATCGAACGCCAGTGCGCCGGCGATCGTTGCGTCGACGATCGGCTCGTCGCTCCAGCAGGCCACGGCGGCGCCGGGCGCGTCGCCGAATGCGCCGCGCTGCTGGTCGAGGAGCGCGAGGAGCAGTCCGACGCGCGCTTCGTGGCGCTGGCGGTTGCCGCGGTAGTCGATCCAGTTCGCCAGCGCGTCGACGGGCGGTGCGCCGTTGCGATCGAATGGCGCCGGCTCGGCGGGCGCGCGGTCGCTTCGGGCCGGGCTGGCGTCGGTCAGCGCGCCGATGCGCTTGCCGTCGTATGGCGATGCCGCACGCTGGGCGTCGTCGGTCATGCCGAACGCCAGTTGTGGGTGGTCGACGTACAGCGTCGCCTGCGCCTGCACGGTCGCGCCGGCTGGGATGTCGCCGATGGCGTGGTAGTCGCGGCCGATGAGCAGCGTGCAGTCGCGCAGGTCATTGGCCGCGCGATTGGTGAGCGTGGCCTGCACGTAGGGTGACGCGTCGGCGACGAATTCGGCGCTGCCGAAAAGCGCCGCCGGGGCGTCGTCATCGCCTTGAACGAACAGCGCGCGCGGGCGCACGCCAAGTGTGAGGTTCGGGATTCCGATGGCATCGGCGACGGCCACGGCGTCGATGATCGGTTCGTCGCCGGTGCGGCGCGCGGCGAGTTCGCGCAGCGCCGTGGACTGCGCGGCGACGGTGTGCGGCGCGGCGCGCGGCGACCACAGGCCGATCAGCGCCGCCGTGCGCGCCGTGGGCTCTCCGGCGTGGGCGAGCCGCACCGTGAGCCGCTGCATCAGCGGCGGATTGCCGATGAACGGCACGCCGCCGACGAGCGCGGTGACGACGAAGACGACGGTGATGGCCGGCGCGGTGATCCACGCCAGTTGCAGACGCTTCAGCTTGCGCAGCGCGAAGAGGTTGAGCGGGCCGAGCACGAGGGCGTAGGCAGCCAGCCATGCGAGCGCCGTGAGCGGCGACGGGATGTCGGGCGCGGGCATGGACGTGGCCGCGGCGACGGCGTCGTCGGCGTTCACGATGCGCAGCGCGCCGCCGGTGGCGGACGGCCGCGCGCGCAAGAGCCGGTGCAGCAGCGGCAGCGTGCCCGGCCAGCTGCGCAGCGGCTCGAGCGCCGGATCGAATGCCAGGGCGTCGACCACGCCGGATCCGATGCGTCGGCGCACGACGAGCGGCGACTGCGGGGCGGCGGCGAGCACATCGGCTTCGGCGTGCAGCGCGGTCAGCGTCGTGGCCGGCGCCGGCGCTGCGAGCGCGTCTGCGCGGGCGAACGCGGCGAGCGACGGCAGCGGGACGAACAACGGCGCGCCGGGCGCGGCCGGCGCCAGGTCATTCAGCCCGGCGTGCGTGGCCGCCGCGGACGGGCCGCCGACGAGCACGAGATGTCCGCCGGCGAGCACCCACGAACGCAGCGCGCGCACCTGGTCGGCGCCGAGTGCGGACGTGTCCACGGCGCGGAAGACGATGACGTCGGCGGCGTCGAGCGCCGGGCCGAGTGCCGGCAGATCGGTGATGGACGATGGTGCGACGAGGGAGCTGCCGCCGTCGGCGAACGGCGCCGGGAGCGCGCCGAGGAAGTTCAGCGCGTCCGGCGGATCGCTGACGACGACGATGAGGCGGTCGCGGTCGTCGAGGCGGCGCACGTTCGGAGTGGCGGAGGCGACGACCGCGCCGGCGGCGTCGCGCAGCAGCACTTCGTACGAATCGAGGTCGCCGGGCAGCGTGAGCGTGGCGCGGCGCGTGGCGTTTTCGCCGACGGTGAGCGGGCGCAGGAAGACCTCTTCGACGACGCGGGCGGCGCTGCGCACTTCGGCGCTGCCGGAGAAGGCCGGGCCGGCATTTTCGATGGTGAGGCGCAGTTCGGTCCAGCGCTCGGTGCGCACGTAGGAATCGAACCCGATTTCGGCGGACAGCCGCACGGCGCGCTGCGCGGCCGGGCCGGCGTGAGCGGGCAGCAGCGGCGTCAGGCAAGCGCAGACGCAGAGGGCTGCGGCGAGGAGTCGTCGAACGTATGTCATCGGCGCGGGAGAAATTCTCTCATCGACGAGAGTTGCCGGCGGCTCCGCCTTCGAAACGAAGGAAACGTACCCGGCTTCTTAGAAGCCGGGTACGTTTCCTTCGTTTCGAAGGTCGTCAGTCATCGTCAGAAAAGCCCGGTCACGCGGCCGTCGATCAAGTCGACGCCCTCGAACGCCGGGTGGCGGCCGAGGCCGGGCATGGTGCGCATGTCGCCGCACAGCGGGTAGAGAAAACCTGCGCCGACGGAAGCGCGGATGTCGCGCACCGGGAGGCGGAATCCGCGCGGCGCGCCGAGCAGCACCGGATCGTGCGAGAGGCTGAGGTGGGTCTTGGCCATGCAGATGGGGAGCGCCGACAGGCCGAGGCGTTCGAACTGCGCGATGCGCTCCTCGGCCAGCGGCGCGAAGTCGACGCCGTCCGCGCCGTAGATTTCGCGCGCGATGGTCTCGATCTTCGTGCGGATCGGCGCATCCAGCGGATACAGGAAGCGGAAGTCCTTCGGCTGTTCGCACGCGGCCACGACCGCCTCGGCCAGCGCGGCGCCGCCGCGGCCGCCGTGTGCCCACACATCGCTGACGACGGCGTCGACGGCGCCGGCCTCGCGTGCCATGCGGCGGATCAGCGCGTGTTCGGCGGCGGTGTCCGTCGGAAATGCATTGACGGCGACGACGACCGGCACGCCGAACAAGCAGGCGTTGCGAATCTGGCGCACGAGGTTGCTGCAGCCGGCTTCCAGCGCCGGCAGATTTTCCGAGACGATTTCGGGCGGCAGCGGTTTGCCGGCCACGACGCGCGCGGCGCCGCCGTGCATCTTGAGCGCGCGCACCGTGGCGACCAGCACCACGCAGTCGGGCGTCAGCCCGGAGACGCGGCACTTGATGTTCATGAATTTCTCCATGCCCATGTCGGCGCCGAAGCCGCTTTCGGTGACGACGTATTCGGCCAGCTTGAGCGCGATGCGATCGGCGACGATGCTGCTGTTGCCGTGCGCGATGTTGGCGAACGGCCCGCAGTGCACGAAGACCGGCGAGCCTTCGAGCGTCTGCATGAGCGTGGGCAGCAGCGCGTCCTTCAGCAGCACGGCCATGGCGCCGGCGACCTTGAGATCGTCGGCGGTGACCGGTGCGCCGTCGCGGGTGAGTGCGACGAGCATGCGGCCGAGGCGGCGGCGCAGGTCGGACGGGTCGGCGGCGAGGGCGAGGATGGCCATCACTTCCGAGGCGACGGCGATGTCGAAGCCGGTGTCGCGGCGCGGGCCGTCCGCGGGCGTGCCGAGGCCGATCGAAATATTGCGCAGCGCGCGGTCGTTGATGTCGACGACGCGGCGCGGCATGATCGTCGCGTCGTCGATGCCGAGCGCGTTGCCGTGAAATATGTGCGAGTCGATCGCCGCGCAGAGCAGATTGTTGGCGGCGGCGACGGCGTGAATGTCGCCGGTGAGGTGCAGGTTGAAATCCTCCATCGGCACCACCTGCGCGTAGCCGCCGCCGGCGGCGCCGCCTTTGATGCCGAACGTCGGCCCCATGCTCGGCTGTCGAATGCAGGTGAATGCACTGCGCCCGATGTGCTGCAGCGCCTGCGCCAGGCCGATCGTGGTGGTGGTTTTGCCCTCGCCGAGCGGCGTCGGCGAGATCGCCGTCACGTCGATGTAGCGCCCGTTCGGGCGTTGCGCGAGGCGCGAGTACACGTCGAGGTGCACCTTGGCCTTGAACCGGCCGTAGAGTTCGAGGTCGTCGTCGGTGAGGCCGCAGGCGCGGGCGACGTCGACGATCGGGCGAAGAATTGCGGACTGGGCGATTTCGAGATCGGTGGGCATCACCCCGGTACAATACACCTCTTATGTTTTATGACATCGCCTCGATACGAGTGCAGGGCGGTCGCGGCGGCGACGGCATGATGAGTTTTCGCCGTGAGGCGATGGTGCCGAAGGGCGGGCCGGACGGCGGCAACGGCGGCCGCGGAGGCGATGTGATCCTGGTGGTGAGCCGCCATTTGAACACGCTGAATCATTTTCAGTACGAGCGTGAGTTCGCGGCGGACGACGGCAAGCGCGGCGGGAACAAGGACATGACCGGGCGCAGCGGCAAGCCGCGCTACGTGCCGGTGCCGCCGGGGACGCTGGTGCGCGACGCCGACACCAACGTGCTGATCGGCGACCTGGTGCACGAGGGCCAGCAGCTGCTCGTGGCGCAGGGCGGGCGCGGCGGGCGCGGCAACGCCATGTTCGCGTCGGCGACGAACCAGACGCCGTACATGGCCGAAAACGGCGCGCCGGGCGAAGGGCGCGCGCTGCAGCTCGAACTCAAGCTCATCGCCGACATCGGCATCGTCGGCAAGCCCAACGCCGGCAAGAGCACGCTGCTGTCGGTGCTGACGGCGGCCAAGCCGAAGATCGCCAACTATCCGTTCACTACGCTGCAGCCGAATCTGGGCGTGGCGCAGGTCGCCGCCGATCGCACCATCGTGCTGGCCGACATTCCGGGCCTGATCGAAGGCGCCAGCGCCGGCGTCGGCCTCGGCCACGAATTCCTGCGCCACATCGAACGCACGCGCGTGCTGATTCACCTCGTCGACGGCATGGCCGAAGATCCGGTGGCGGACTACCAGACCGTCAACGCCGAGCTGGCGGCATTCGGACACGGGCTGGATGGCAAGCTGCAGGTGCTGGCGCTGACGAAGATGGATCTTCCCGATGCGCGCGCGGCCTTCGATCTGTACGGGCCGCAGCTGGCGGAAGCGGCGCGTGCCGCCGGCCAGTCCGACGAAATTCTGGCGATTTCCTCGGCCAGCCACGAACACGTGCACGAGCTGCTCGCGCGCGCCGTGCGCATCCTCGACGAGCTGCCGCCGCTGCCGGAGACGGAAGTCGAGCCGGTGTTGTCGCTGGCCGACGAGCCCGACCTGAGCTTCACCATCACGCGGGAAGGCGGCGGCTATCGCGTCGAATCGAAGATGCTCGAGCGGCGCGTGATGATGACGCGCTGGGATCTCGAAGATTCGATTCTATCGTTCCAGCGCCTGCTGCTGCGCAGCGGCATCGGCGCGGCGCTGGAGGCGCGCGGCATCAAGCCGGGCAACATCGTGTACATCGGCGACTACGAGCTGGAGTGGGGAGTGTAGGCTGCGGACGGCGGACGGCAGACGGCGGACGGGTGCATCCGCCGTTTGGGGCAGCTTGCCTACGCCTCACCCCCTGACCCCCTCTCCCCCTCAATTTCGCGCAGATCGTCGCTGATCGACGCTCGAGCAAGCGCGCGAAATTTCGGCGAAGAGGGGGAGCGTGGCGGCGTTTGCCCCCTCTCCGCCGAGATTTCGTGCGTTTATCAGTACTTTGCCCGGTAAAAACGGAAGCGAAATCGAGGGGGAGAGGGGGTCAGGGGGTGAGGCGTAGGCGACGGCGAAATTTCGCCCCTAACGGCGGATGCACCCCGGCGGACGGCGGACGGCCGTCTGAGATAGACTCGCTTCTCATGACGACCTCCGCTCGCGGAATGCTTTCCCTCGACGACCTGCGCCGGCGCGTGCAGGCCGGCGACATCGACACGGTGCTGGTGGCGGCGACCGACCACATCGGCCGCCTCATCGGCAAGCGCTTCGACGCCGAGTTTTTTC
>JBIIIA010000468.1:0-2843 GCA_044235195.1 Thermoflexales bacterium | reverse complement strand
GCCGATCATCGACCTGCTCAGCCCGGGCTCCGGCCCGATGTACACGCTGTCGTCGTTCATCGGCGGCGTGCCGGTGGTGTGCGCCGGCATCGCGCACGCCGATACGCGCATCCACTCGCCCAACGAAAACGCCAGCCTGCAGAACTTCTTCGGCGGCATCCGCTATGTGGGTGCGCTGTTCGAGGCGCTGGCGGTGCAGAAGAAGTAGATAGTGGATAGTGGATAGTGGATAGTGATAGTGGATAGTGGATAGCGAAAGTTGTGCCGCTATCACTATCACTATCACTATCGACTATCACTATCGACTTCCCCCTTGCTGCAAGATGCTCCACGACATCTCCCGCCTCCTCACCCCCCGCACGGCGGTTTTTCCCGGCGACACGCCGGTGGCGCTCACGCCGGTGGCGGAGATCGCGCGCGGGGCGTCGGTCAACGTCACGGCGATCACGTGCAGCTCGCACGCCGGCACGCATGTGGATGCGCCGCTGCACTACTCGCTCGACGGCGCGGGGATCGACCGCGTCGACCTCGACGTGCTGATCGGCCGCTGCCGCGTGGTGACGATCGACGAGCCGGGCGACGTGACGGCGGCGGCGCTGCGGGCGCGCCTGGGCGATGCCCGGCCAGTGCGGCTGCTGCTGCACACGCGCGCCAGCGCCGTGCCCGACGACGTGTGGGACGACCGTTTCGCCGCGATCGAGCCGGCGGCCGCCGCGTGGCTGTGCGACGCCGGCGTGCGACTGATCGGCGTCGATGCCCCGTCCGTCGACCCGGCGGACAGCAAGGCGCTGCCGGCGCACAAGGCTTTTCTGCGCGGCGGCGTGACGATCATGGAAAACCTGCAGCTCACCGGCGTGCCGGACGGCGACTACGAGCTGATCGCGCTGCCGCTGCGCATCGCCGGCAACGACGCCGCGCCGGCGCGCGCCGTGCTGCGCACGCTCGGTTAGTCGAGCAGCTCGCGCAGCCCGTCCTGCAGGACGACCTGCGGCGCCCAGCCGAACGCGCGGCGCAGCCGCGCCGCATCGGCGGACGAGTGCACGATGTCGCCGGCGCGCGGCGGCTCGTGGCGCACGGGCAGCGAAGCCCCGGCGGCGCGCCCGAGCGCGGCGAGCACCTGATTCAGCGTGACCGACTCGCCGGTGGCGACGACGAAGAGCGGGTCGGGTTCGGGCAGCGGCGCGGTGAGGGCGGCCAGATTGGCGCGCGCGACGTCGCGGACGTGCACGAAATCGCGCGTCTGCTCGCCGTCGCCGAAGACGAGGCATTCCTGGCCGGCGCGGGCGGCGGCCGTCCATTTGGCCAGCACGCCGCTGTAGGGGGAATCGGCGCGCTGGCGCGGGCCGTAGACGTTGAAATAGCGCAGGCGCACCACCGGCAGGCCGTAGCTGCGCGAATAGACCGAGAGCGCCTGCTCGGCCATGAGCTTGCTCGCCCCGTACGGCGACAGCGGCGCGATGG
The DNA here is from genome assembly GCA_044235195.1 of Thermoflexales bacterium. GTDB lineage: Bacteria > Chloroflexota > Anaerolineae > J036 > Brachytrichaceae > CANJQH01. The sequence goes on along the minus strand of JBIIIA010000468.1, from coordinate 1,382 downwards.
GGGAAAGTTCATCCTTGCGACCCGGCAGGTCGCCGTAGACGGCGCTGGTGGACGCCAGCACCACGCGCGGCATGCGCGGCGACAGGCGCGCCGCTTCGAGCACGTGCGTGGTTCCGGTGGTGTTGATGGCGAACGTTTCGAGCGGCGCACGCATCGACAGCGGCACGCTGACGAGCGCGGCGAGGTGCAGCACGGCGTCGACGCCGTCGACTGCGCGGCGCACCGCTGCGGCGTCGCGCAGGTCCCCCTGCACGAAGTCGACCGACTTTCCCGCCAGGTTATCCACATGCCCTGTGGATAAGTCGTCGAACACGCGGACGGAATGGCCGGCCGCCCGCAGGGCGTCGACGGAATGCGAACCGATGAATCCGGCGCCGCCGGTGATGAGGATGTGCATGGGGGGTGGGGAGTGATAGCAGAGAGTAATAGCAGAGAGTAATAGTAGAGAGTAATAGTAGAGAGTAATAGTGGTTAGAATCAATTTGCGTCGCTGATCAATGAGAATCGAGCCTGCCCGCTTTTTACTCTGACTCTCTACTCTGACTCTCCACTCTAACTCTTTACTCTCGACTATCACGCTCTTCCCCATGTCCACCCTCCTCACCGCCCGATCCGACATGCAATTCGAGCAGATACGGCTGCTGTGGCGCGAATATCGCGCTGAAGTGGAGCGCCGTGCCGGGCTGACCGGCGCGTGTGGGTGATTCGACTCCTTCGATGCGGAGCTCGTGCAGCTTCCGGGAGAGTATGCGCCGCCGAGCGGCGCGATTTTGATAATGCTGGGGGAGACGCGCGTGGCCGGCTGCGCGGCGCTGCGTCCGGCGGGGGACGGGGTGGCCGAGCTGCGGCGGGTCTACGTGCGGCCCGAGGAGCGCGGCCGCGGGTATGGGCGCGCGCTGGTGACGGAGGCGCTGGCGCGGGCGCGGCGGGCGGGCCGGCCGCGGGTGCAGCTGGAGACGCTCGATTCCATGAGCGAGGCGATCGCGCTGTACGAGTCGCTGGGGTTCGTGCTGCAGGGGCAGGCGGACGGCGTGCGGCGGTACGAAATTTCCTAGCGGTGGGCTGCGGATCGCGCGTGCAGCTTGTGCACCGCAGCGGCGCGGTCGCGCACTTCGAGCTTGCGGAAGATGTGCTGCACGTGCGACTTGACGGTGGCGAGGCTGATCGAGAGCGCCGCGGCGATTTCCTTGTTGGCGTGGTCGTCGGCCAGCATCTCGAGCACGCGCATTTCGCGGCGGCTGAGGCCGAACGGAGCGCCTGCCTCGATTTCGGCGTTCGTTTCTCGTAGTGCGGCGCATTGCGGAAAGTCCGCCAGCAGGCGCGGCATGCCGGAGCGTTCGACGTATGCATCGACAGCGTCGAATTCGGCCCGAGCGGCGGTG
>JBIIIA010000467.1:0-2844 GCA_044235195.1 Thermoflexales bacterium | reverse complement strand
CGCCGTCACCATCGCCGACGTCGTCCCGGCCGGCACCTCCGCCGCATACTCCGTCGTCGTGCTCACGAACGCCGGCGTCAGCTCACCCGGCACGATCGCCAGGTCACTCAGCATCGCGTCCGTCGACGCCTCCCGCGAGATGAACACCGTGTACTGCAGCGGCGCCGTGCCCGCGGCGTCGTACGTCGTCAGCACGACCGTCCCGCTCAGCCCGACCGGCAGATTCACCCCCACCAGCACGCCCTCCGGATAATCCGTCCCGTTCTGGGACAGCGGCCCGGTCATCACCAGCGTCGGCAGGATCGTCCCGTCCGCCAATTTCAGCGTCGCCTCGAAGTGCGGATGGCCCGCCACGTCCTCGCCCACCACGCCGATGCCGATCTCCGTCTGTGTGAACGGCACCGTCGCCGTGTACTGCAGCGTCGTGCTCACGAACGTCGGTTCGTAGGGGAAGAATCGATCGCTCGTCGGGTCTCCCACCGCCAGCGCCACCAGCGGATTCGGCACCGGCAGCACCGGAAGCAGCTTCACCCGCACCGTGTACGAGAACACCGTCGCCGCGGGGTTCGTCAGGCTCACCGAAGTGGCCATCGACAGGTCTCGGTCGACATCGCTCGTTCCATAGGCGGTGCCGCCGTACGCAAGCGACAGCGACAGCGAATTCGTCGTCCAAACATCATCGATGTTCACCGAATACGTGATCGTCTGCGTCGGCCCGAAGGACAATGTCGTGCTGTAGTACGTCCAAAGCATTTGTCCATTCAACTGTGTTTCACCCCAGTTTTCGCCGACGGCCACGCCTTCGAACATGCCGTCGGAGGAAGTGGTCGTGTTGATGCCCCAGCCGCTGCCCCAGTCGCGATCCAGGATGTAGAAATACGCCTGCGTGTCGGTCAGCGGCTTGTCCGTGAACAGCACGTCGCCATAGGCATTCCTCCCTCCTTCGGCATCGTACCCATCTCGAAGGAGAAGGGTGCCGATCCCCTGCGGATCGGTGAACACCCGCGTGATGACCATCTCGTCGTCGTATTCCGCCAGTGAAAAGTAGTAGGTGTATTGAATCGGACGATTCGTCGATTGCGACGTAAAGACGCCGCTCGAACGAATGGTTCCAACGGAATCCCAAACACGCTCCTCCGTTCGCGCAACGGAACCCGCGAAAAAGTAATTGTAGGAGCCCAGCGAATATGCCTGTGAACCACCACCAGTCCAGAATTCATGCTTGAACGAGTTGATGCTGCTATTTCTAGTGAGCCTACCGTCGCCGCGCCAGGACTTCGTGGAGGTTCTGACGTCTTCTATATGTTCGTCAGAGTCGATGTTTACCTCGCCAATCGCTCCGTTCCGGTCCCACGACATTCGATTCATCAGCTTTCGGCTGCAGTATGGGCTGCAACCGCTGTTCGAATAGATCCCATACGGTGTGGTAACCACGATCGTGTCCCCCACAGGATTGAAATCTTCGATCTTGACGAACAGATAGGAATCGCCGACCATCTTGTATTCCGACGCAGACAACGCACGCCCCTGAAAGGCAACCTCGGTCGCCGTCGTGAGCGCCGGATGGTCATATACCCGCCACTTGCCGTCGCTCAGCCAGGTTTCATACTGGTCGTACGCGTATATCGGGTTTGCATCGGAAAATACCGCCAAAGCGAACGGTTGCGTCACCGTGACCAGGCCGCTCGGATACATCAGCGCGAAGGTATTGCCGGGCATATCGGCCAGCGGTATGTACGGCATAACAAAGGCACCAAGATCATCCGCGGTGCACACATCTTCGAGGCCGGTATTGCCGTAGCTGAAAGGCGCAAGTGAAAATCCTAGTCTAGTTCCACCCCAGAGCCCGTACAGTGCGCTGCCTAGATTGGAAGCACAGAAATACGCATACCCCCCGGGCCAATTCGGCGCCACCACCGTCACCACCTCCGTCGCCGTCACGGCGCTTTCCACCGCGGTCGCTTCCGCAGGCGCAGCCGGCCGCGGCGCCGCCACCGCCTCCCGCGCTTCCATCGGCCGCATCGTCGGCCCCCCGATCGACGTCAGCGCGGCCGCCAGCGCAGCCGCCCAACGCAATGCAATGCTTGTCCTTCCTGGTGTGTTCATTGTTTGCCTCCGCTTGTCGTCTTGTCGTCGTACGAGACGTGTCACGGTGGCAATGGTGCCGCGTCCAGGCGCAGTTGCATACCCCGGTCGCAGATGATTTTTAGGGGATTTTTAGGGTAGGTGCGGGGAAGCGCAGGGGGTGAGAGCCGTTTGGGGCGAATCTGCTCACGCCTCACCCACACCCGTACAATGCCTCTCCATGGCCGTACTTCTGCTGATCCGCCACGCCACGAACGACTTCGTGAAGACCGGCCGCCTGCCCGGCCGCACGCCGAATATTCATCTGAACGAAGAAGGGCGCCGCCAGGCCGACGCGCTGCGCACGCATTTAGCCGGCCAGCGCATCGACGCCGTGTACTCGAGCCAGCTCGAACGCGCCATCGAAACAGCGTGGCGCATCGCCGCGCAGCACGCCCTGCCGATTCACATTCGCCCCGATCTGGCGGACATCGACAACGGCACCTTCACCGGGCGCGCCATCAAGGACATCACCGAAGATCCGGCGTCCAAGGACCTGTGGAAAATCGTGGTCGAAACGCCGAGCGCCGCCGTGTTCCCCGACGGCGAAGCCATGCTCGATATGCAGCGCCGCGTGGTCGCTCAGCTGGTCGCCCTCGCCGCCGCTCACCCCGACGTCGAAGTTCCGCCGACCGAGCCGGACGCCAAGCCCACGCACCGCCCACAAACGATCGCCGTCGTCATGCACGCCGACCCGATCAAGGCCGCCCTCGCTCACTT
>JBIIIA010000465.1:0-2847 GCA_044235195.1 Thermoflexales bacterium | reverse complement strand
TCGCCTCTTCGTTGCCGGCGACGATGAACTTGGCGAACTTGGCGGCCGGCTTCGGCTTGAAGCCCGACTTGCTGCCCCACCAGTTGTCATCGCGCTCGAACACGAACTCGGTGCCGGCGCTGTTGAAGCTCTTCAGCTTGTACGGGCCCGAGTACACCGGCGACTTGCCGGCTTCGTAGTTCTTGAAGGTCAGCGGGTCCTTGCCTTCCCAGACGTGCTTCGGAGCGAAGTTGATGCCGCCCCAAATCTTCACCGAGAAGTAGTCCAGCTGGAAGCGCGGGTTCGGCGCCGTCAGCGTGAACTCGACCGTCTTGTCGTCGACCTTCTTCGTCGACGCGACCCACTGCTTCATGTCGCCGCCGTTGGCCATCGTCGGGTTGGCCTTGAGCATGTCGATCGTGAAGATGATGTCATCGGCCGTGACCGGCACGCCGTCGTTCCAAGTCGCCGCCTTCTGGATCTTGAGCGTCCAGACGGTCTGGTCCTTGTTCGGGGTCATGCTGGCGCCGAGCCACGGGTTCACCTTGCCCGTCATGTAGTTCAGGATGAACAGCGGCTCCATCATCGCCTGATGGAAGCCCTGGTTGCGGGACGAGCCCGGAACGTAGGGGTTCCACAGGTCCGGCGACGCGATGCGCTCGGCATCGATGTCGATGATCACCGTATCCTTGCGATCCGCGTCCTGCGCCCGATTGGCGGCCACGGCGGGGTTGGCGGTCGCCGACAGCAGCAGCATGGATGCGCCTGCCACGGCCGAAGCGATCACGCCGAAGCGTTTCGAAATAGCCATCGTAACTAACTACCTCCTGAGAGTTCTAAAAGTCAGGTTGCGCGGGGGGGAGCCACGCGTTGATATCCCCCGGAAGCGGTGTGCCTTGTATTGTGCTTTCTGCCGTCCCTCCTGTTCGTTTGCGTCGAATGCCTGTGCGCTCACGGAACACCGGCGCCGATGGCTCCGGATGCAGCGTATGTCGCGCAGTCATGAGGGGCAAGTATGACAAGAAAGACGGAATTGTCAAATCGTCGATTTGGCATAACGCGGACGACCGCCGATCGCCGACTGCTGACTGTCTGCGTGTTCTCACCCGCGACGCTACACTTCGCCATCGTGCACGATTCCCGAACTTTGGTCACTTTCGATGTCGTCGTGGTCGGCGGCGGCATGGGGGGCTGCGCTGCCGCACTGGCGGCGTGCGAGGCCGGCCTTTCCGTCCTCCTCGTCGAATCCACCGACTGGCTCGGCGGCCAGATGACGTCACAGGGCGTCTCGGCGCTGGACGAACATGCGCGCATCGAAGAGACGCCGCCGTCGCCGAACTATGCGCGCCTGCGCGACGACATTCGCGCTGAATATCGCGCCGCCTTCGATGCCCCGGCGCGCATGCCGGATTCCGGCGCGCCGCTCAATCCGGGCAACGGCTGGGTCAGCCGGCTGTGCTTCGAGCCGCGCGTCGGTCTGCGCGTCCTCGAACGCATGCTGCAGCCGCACGTCGAGGCCGGGCGACTGCTCATTCTGCGCGAACACGCGGTCGCGTCCGTCGACTTCGACGACGCCGGCGGCCGCATCGCCGCGCTGGCGCTGCGCTCGACCGACGGTGCGTCACCGCGCGTGGCCGCCGCACTCTTCCTCGACGCCACCGACGAAGGCGACCTGCTGCCGCTCACGTGCACTCCCTGGCGCACCGGGGCCGAGTCGCGCGCCGAAACCGGAGAGCCGAGCGCCGGCCTCGTCGACGACCCGCACGAGGTGCAGAGCTTCACGTTCTGCTTCGCCGTCGAACGCCGCCCCGGCGAATCGCACGTGATCGAAAAGCCCGCCGATTACGAAGCGTTGCGCGACGCGCAGCCGTTCTCGCTCATCATCGGATCGCCGCTGCGGCGCTTTCGCATGTTCGAGCCTGCTCCGGACGCGCCGCTGACGTTCTGGACCTACCGCCGCCTGCTCGACGCCCGCCTGCTCGATCCGTCCGGCGCGCACGGCCTGCACGACGTGGCGCTGATCAACTGGGCCGGCAATGACTTCCACACGGCCAGCCTGCTGCATGCGCGCACCGCGGCGGAACGCGCCGGCATCATCGCCGATGCCAAACGGTTGTCGCTGGCATTTCTCTACTGGCTGCAGACCGAGTGCCCGCATGACGACGACCGCGGCCGCGGCTTCCCCGAACTGATGCTGCGCCCCGACGTGATGGGCACGAACGACGGCCTGTCCAAGGCGCCGTATACGCGCGAGTCGCGCCGCATCGTGCCGTGCTTTCGGATCCTCGAACAGCATGTAGCCGCCGCCGGGCGCAGCAGCGCCGAAGCGTTTCCCGATTCCGTCGGCATCGGCTGGTATCCGCTCGATCTGCACCCGGCCGTCGGAAATCCGCATCGCAACATGTTCGCGCCGACGCATCCTTTTCAAATCCCGCTCGGCGCGCTCGTGCCGCGGCCGGCGCCCGGCGCGCCGAACAATCTGATCGCCGCCTGCAAGAACATCGGCACCACGCACATCAGCAACGGCGCGTACCGCCTGCATCCGGTCGAATGGGCGATCGGCGAGGCGGCCGGCGAACTGGCGGCGCTGTGCGTCGCCGAAGGTCATACGCCCGTGCAGGTGTGGGAATCACCGGCCCACACACGCCGCCTGCAGGAACGGCTGCGCGTGCGCGGCGTGCGCATCGACTGGCCGCAGTGAATCCGCCTCACCCCCTGACCCCCTCTCCCCCTCGATTTCGCTTACGTTTTTGTCGAGCAAATAACGGATAAGCGCGCGAAATCTCGGCGAAGAGGGGGAAATTCCCGCCACGCGCCCCCTCTTCGCCGAAATTTCGCGTCGCCAGCAAGAGCGTTGCTCGATCAGAG
>JBIIIA010000466.1:0-2847 GCA_044235195.1 Thermoflexales bacterium | reverse complement strand
ATCGACGTCCAGCTTCTTCTTCATCGTCGCGCGCACGTCGATCTCCGTCAGCACGCCGAAGCCCTCGGCCTTCAGCGCTTCGGTCACTTTTGCGATCCCGGACGGCACGTCGCCCTTCACGCGCACATGGATTCCTAATTCGTTTGCCATTTCTCTATCTCCTCTCTTCTCTCCCCTCTTTCCTGCCTGCTATTCCCCGACGACGATCTCCCGCCCCGACGCTCCCCACTGCACCACGCCGCCATCCATGCTCGTGACGTTCTGGAAGCCGGCCTGCAGCAGGATGTCGCGGCCGGACTGGCTGCGGTTGCCGCTGCGGCAGACGACGAGGATCGGCTTGTCCTTCGGCACTTCGGCGACGCGCGCCGGCAGTTCGGCTAGTGGAATGAGCGTCGAGCCCGGGATGTGTCCCTCGACCCATTCGAAGGGCTCGCGCACGTCGAGCACGAATGCGCCGGCGTCGCGCAGTTCCGCCGCGCGGGCGATGTTCACGCGCACGGGCAGCGCCGCGGGATCGCCTGTGCAGGCGGCAAGTGCGCCGGCGGCGATGACGAGCGAAGCGGTCAGAAAAGTTCGTCGATTCATGTTCATAGCTATAGTCCGAAATATCGGCTGACGTTGTCGTAGAGCAGCACGCTCGCCAGGGCGAGCACGAACACGGCGAAGGCGCTGCGCAGCTTCTCCGGTGCGATGCGCGCGGCCAGGCGCGTCCCTGCCAGTGTGCCGACGATGCCGGCCGCGGCGAACACGGCGATGCTGCGCACGTCGACCGCCTCGCCGAAGTGGCCGAGCAGGCCGGCCAGGCTGTTCATGGCGATCACCATCAGCGACGTGCCGATCGCCTGTCGCATCGGCAGGCCGACGATCATGACCAGCGCCGGCACGATCAGGAAGCCGCCGCCCACGCCGAGCAGCCCGGTCAGCGCACCGACGCCGGCGCCGGCGAGCAGCACGCTCAGGCTGATCGGCTCGACCCGGCTGCGCGGCGCAGGCGGCTTCAGCAGCAGCATCGATGCGCCGACGATGAGCATGAGCACCGAGAATGCGATCAGCAGCGTGACGCCGTCGAATTGCTTCGACAGCTGCGAGGTGGCGAACGATGCCGCCATGCCGACGCTGCCGAACACCGCCGCCACGCGCACGTTCAGCGTTTCCGCGCTGCGGCGCATCCATAGGCCGCTCAGGCTGTTCAGCCCGACGATCGCCATGGATGCCGTCACTGCGGCGCGCGGGTCGCGCCCGAGCAGATAGACGAGCGCCGGCACCGTCAGGATCGATCCGCCGCCGCCGAGCAGCCCGAGCGTGACGCCGATGCCGAAGCCGAGAAGAAGTTCGAGTGGCAGCATGGATCAGGCCGGGATCGCGGCGCGGCTCGATTCGCTGGGCACGGCGTTCGCCCAGCGGATCGTGGCATTGCACAGGCATTCGACGTTGCGGAATCCGTGCGCGCGCAGCAGGCTGGCCGCGACGTGCGCTCGGTAGCCGCTCGCACAGTAGACCGCCAGCGTGCGATCACGCGGCAGGTCCTGCAGCCGATTCGGCAAAAAGCCGAGCGGGATGTGCAGCGCCCCGCGCACGTGCAGGTCTTCGAATTCCGTAAGGCCGCGCACGTCGAGTGGCTGGATGCTGCCCTCGCTCATGCGGCGCACCACTTCCTGCGGATCTGAAGGTGGCAGCACGTCGAGCCCGCCGGTGAGCGCCTCAGCTGTGGTGATCGTGCCGACATCGTCGATGCCGATGGCGCGCAGGTTCGTGAGCGTGCGCTGCACGAGCGATTCGTCGCGCGAAGGAAGCACGAGATGCAGCGGCTGGTCGTAGCGCACGAACCAGCCCAGGTAGGTGGTGTAGCTCGACGACGTCGCCGGAATATTGACCGTTCCGCGGACGTGTCCGCGGTCGTACTCCTCGGCCGGGCGCAGGTCGACGGCCAGCTCGTCGGCGGCGATGGCGGCGTCGAGCGTCGCGCGCGTGCCGGCGCGCGGCGCGGCGAGCTCTCGCAGCAGCGTCGGGCCGACTTTGTTCACGTGCTTCATGCGCGCGAAATAGCGCGGCGCTTCCGGCTGTCCGTCGAGCAGCCAGCGCACGAAGGAATCTTCCTCGTCCGCGCCGAAGCGGAAGGCCGGGTTGAAGCGCTTCTCGTATCCCAGCGTCGAAGACGGGATCGCCCCCAGCGCCTTGCCGCACGCGCTGCCCGCGCCGTGCGCCGGCCACACCTGCAGGTAGTCGTCCATGGCGCGAATTTTCTGCACGCTGGCGAATTGCGCACGTGCGCCGCTCTCGGCCGTGCCGGCCATGCCGGCCGCTTTCTCCAGCAGGTCCGGACGCCCGACGTCGCCGACGAACAGGAAGTCGCCGGTGAAAATGCCGATCGGCGCGTCGGCATTGGCGGTGTCGGTGATGAGGAACGAGATGTGTTCCGGCGTGTGCCCCGGAGTGGCCAGCACCTCGACGCGGATGTTGCCGACCGACCATGTGTCGCCGTCGTTCACCAGCACCACGTTCGGCTGGTGCGCGTAGCCGTATTTCCACTCGGCCGGCCCGGTGTCCGACAGATAAATCGTGGCGTCCGTGCGCGCGGCCAGCTCACGGCTGCCGCTGACGAAGTCGGCATGAATGTGCGTCTCGGTGACGTGCGTGATGCGCAGCCCTTCCCGCTGCGCCGCCTCGAGATATTGCGTCACGTCGCGCGCCGGATCGACGACCATCGCTTCACCGGTTCGCGCGCATCCGATCAAGTACGACGCCTGCGCCAGGCGTTCGTCGTAGAAATATCGCAGCAACATGCGAATGAGTCTACGGATTCGGGCGTCGACGAGGTAGACCGAATCGCCGATGCGAGGTATAAGT
>JBIIIA010000108.1:0-9509 GCA_044235195.1 Thermoflexales bacterium | reverse complement strand
GCATCGGAATGTCCACGGCGATGACCGGGATGTGCGCACGCCGCAGCAAATCCATGATGGCGTGGTTGATGCGTTCGTAGAGCTGGTAGTCGATGACCAGGTCGACCTGCGCATCGACGAAGCGGCGGGCGTTGGCCAGCGCCATCTGCGGGTCGCCGTCGTTGTTGGCGAGCACGAGTTCGATGTTGCCGCGCGCCTGAGCGGCCAATTCGATGCTCTGGCGGATGGTCATCGCGAAATCGTCGTGCTCAATTAAATTGGCGAATCCGATGCGCCAGATGCGATCCGGCCGCGCCTCGGCGCGCAGCTCGGTGAAGCGTTCACTGCACAGCGACACGCGCACGCCGGAAGCGCGCACCGTGGCCAGTCCGTCGACGCCGGCGTCCGACGACGTGATCATGTGCGTCGCCTGGTTGAGTGCGGCGAAGCCGGCCTGGCTCGGCCTGCCGATCGCCGCGGACGTGGCGAGGATGATCAGCTGATCGGCACAGGCGACCATGGCCGATTTCAGCTGCGCGCTGGACGCATCCTCGGCAGCGAACCCTTGCGCACCGGTGACGCCTTCACATTGCACGAAGGCTTTGTTGACGCGCAAATTCTGCAGCATCGGGATGCCGCTCGCGCCGCGCAGCGTGTTCGATTCGAAGCTGACTTGTCCGCCGATCAGAATCACCACGTAGTTCGGATTACGGCTGAAGCGCCGCGCCGTGTCTAGATCGTTGGTGACGATGGTGAGCGTCTTGAGCGTGAGCAGGTGATCAACCATACGGGCCGTCAGGCTGCCGTCGCAGAGCAGGATGGTGTCGCCCTCGCGCACGAGCTCGGCGGCGCGCTGAGCGATGACGTCCAGCCGCACGTCCTCGCTGTTCGAAGATCCCTGCTGCACCGTGCGGCGGTTGGGCGCGCCCTCGATGGTGGCGCCGGCGAAGGTGCGGATCAGCTTGCCCTGCGCTTCGAGGGCACGCAGGTCGTTGCGGATGGTGCCGCCGGAACACTGGAATCTGTCTCGCAGTTCGCGGAGAGTAATCGAGCCCTGCTCGAGCAGCAGCTCGATGATTTCCTGATGGCGCTTCTCGGGTTTCATCTCAGTTGTCGCCACATGGTAGGGGGCGGCATGCCGCTTGTCAATTCGACGTCTTGCGATTGTCGAGTCGACAAATGGCTAGATGCCGTCCGGCATGTGTCCGGAAGTGGCCTCGGGGCGGGTCAGTGCGCGGATGTCGGCAGCCAGCGCCGGGTAGGCGGTGACGAGTGCGTCGTGGTCACCGGCCTCGAACGTGCGGGCATCGAAGCCGGGGGCCATGGTGCATCCGAAGAGCGCGAAGCGGCCGCGACCGTGCACGCGCGCGCCCATCCACGTCCCGGCCGGCACGATGAACTGGCAGTGTTGACCGGCCAGGATGTCGGAACCGAGCGTAATGTGCGCGGCGCTGCCGTCGGCGTGCAGCAACAGCATGTCGAGCGGATCGCCCAGATAGAAGTGCCAGATTTCGTCGCTCGGCAGGCGGTGCAGCGCCGAAAAGGAATCCGGCTCGTCGGTGAGCAGGCCGTAGATGCAGGTGCCTGCGTTGCCGGGCCCGCGCCAGGTTTGGCGGAACAGGCCGCCCTCCACCGGCAGCGGCTGCAGGCCGAGCCGGTGGACGAGCGTGCGCACGAATTCGGCGGGATCGTTCATCCCTTGACGCGCTGCACGATTTCCTGCAGCAGTGCCTCGAAGTCGCCTGGCGCCGCCTTGAAGGCGTTCGACGCTACGACGAGCGGTGAGCCGAACACCACGATCTGTGCGCCCATGTCGATCGTCTGCAGCGCCTGTTCGACGCTCAGCCCGCCGACCGCCTGCACTGGGACCGTCACCGCGTTCAGGACCGGCGCCAGATCGTCGAGCGGGGAAGCGCCGATGACGAGGCGGCGTTCGTCGTAGCCGGTGTGCACCACGATGTAGTCGGCGCCCATTTCCTGCGCCTGGCGCGCGCGGCCGGGCTTGTCCGGGCAGAGCATGACGTCGACCATGATCTTGCCGCCGTACTTCTTGGCTGCCTCGCACGCGGAGATGATGGTGGCGTCGTGCGCCTGTCCCATGACGACGACGAAATTCGCGCCGGCGTCGAACATCATCTTGGCTTCGAGGCCCCCGCCGTCCATGCCCTTGATGTCGGCGACGATCGGATGATCCGGAAATTCCTTGCGCAGCGCGCGAATGGCGTGCAGCCCCTCGGCGAGGATCAGCGGCGTGCCGGCTTCCAGCCAGTCCACCCCGGCGCGCACGGCGGCGTGCGCCATGGTCAGCGCTTCGGAGATGCTGGTGACGTCGAGTGAGATTTGTATCGTGGCGCTCATCGTGGGGCACGTTGTAGCCGGGCGGGGCGAGAAAAGCAAGCAGACGACGACGGACGACGGACCGCAGACGACGGTCGTCCGCCGTCCGCCGCCGTCGTCAGTCCCCGAACACGATTCCCTGCGCCAGCGGCAGGCTGCGCGAGTAGTTGATCGTGTTGGTCTGACGGCGCATGTAGCCTTTCCACGCGTCGCTGCCGCTTTCGCGGCCGCCGCCGGTGTCCTTCTCACCGCCGAAGGCGCCGCCGATCTCGGCGCCGCTGGTGCCGATGTTGACGTTGGCGATGCCGCAGTCGGAGCCGCCGGCGCCGAGGAACTGCTCGGCGGTGCGCAGGTTCGTGGTGAATACCGCGGACGACAAGCCGTGTGCGACGTCGTTCTGCATGGCGACGGCGTCTTCGAATGCGTCGTACTCCATCACGTACAGAATCGGCGCGAAGGTTTCCTGCTTGACGATCGGCGTCTGCGCCGGCATGCGCACGATCGTCGGCTCGACGAAATTCGGACCGATGTCGGTGCGCGCGCGTCCGCCGGCGACGATGCGGCCGCCCTCGGCCTGCGCCTGCGCCACGGCGGCCAGCATGCGTTCGACGGCGCGCACGTTCGTCAGCGGCCCGACGAGCGTGCCCTCGGCCAGCGGGTCGCCAATGCGCACCTGGGTGTACGCGCGCGTCAGTCGTTCGCACAGTTCGTTCGCGATGGACCGATGCGCGAAGATGCGGCGGGTGCTGGTGCAGCGCTGGCCGGCGGTGCCGACCGCGCCGAAGACGATGGCGCGCACGGCCAGGTCGAGCTCGGCATCGGCGGCGACGATGATGGCGTTGTTGCCGCCCAGCTCGAGGATGCTGCGGCCGAGGCGCGCGGCGACGCGCTGCGCTGCATGGCGTCCGACCTCGGTCGATCCGGTGAACGAAATCAGCGGCAGGCGCGCGTCGTCGAGCATGGCCTCGCCGATCGTCTCGTTCGGGCCGATCACCAGGTTGAACACGCCGCGCACGCCGTGCGCCGCCATCACGCGGTTGCAGATCTGCTGCACGGCGATCGCCGTCAGCGGCGCCTGCAGCGACGGCTTCCACACCACGGTGTTGCCGCACACCGCCGCCAGCGCGGCGTTCCACGACCACACGGCGACGGGGAAGTTGAATGCGCTGATCACGCCGACGACGCCGAGCGGGTGCCACTGTTCGTACATGCGATGGCCCGGTCGTTCGGAATGCATCGTCAGCCCGTACAGCTGGCGCGAGAGGCCGACGGCGAAGTCGCAGATGTCGATCATCTCCTGCACTTCGCCGAGCCCTTCGGCGCGAATCTTGCCCATTTCGAGCGAGACCAGTTCGCCGAGCGGCTCCTTCATTTCGCGCAGGGCGTTGCCCAGATCGCGCACGAGCTCGCCGCGGCGCGGGGCGGGTGTGTCGCGCCAGGTTGGAAATGCGGCCGCGGCGCCGCGCACGACGGCGTCGTAGTCGCCGGGCGTCGCCGAGACTACGCCGGCGATCGGTTCGTTCGTGGTCGGATTCAGCGACTGCAGGTCGGCGCTTGCGCCGGAATGCAGCCAGCCGTCGGCGCTGCATGCGCCGGGATTCGTGGCGTCGATCGCGAGGGTGCGCAGGAGTTGCTGTGCGGACATGGCAGGCCGATTGTAGTGGCCCGTGGGGTACCCCATAGAATACCCGGCGTGATACCGGAAAAATTCCTCGATTTGTTTACGACGAAAATTGCGCACGCACACATGGCCACGATCCTGCCGGATGGTTCACCGCAGGTGACGCCGGTGTGGTTCGACTACGACGGCACGAACGTCATCGTCAACACCGCCAAGGGACGCGTCAAGTACAACAATCTGCGCCGCGATCCGCGCGTGACGCTGGCGATCAGCGATCCTGAAAATCCAGGTCGCTACATTCAGCTGCGCGGTCACGTGATCGACATGTCGGAATCGGACGGCGACGAAGTGATCGATCGGCTGGCCAAAAAATACGTCGGGCTGGATCGCTACCCGTGGAAGGGTCCCGGAGAAGTGCGCGTGACGATTCGCATCGCCGTCGAACGTGTGCAGGCGAACGGCTGACGGCGAAAGCGAAGCAGCATGAAGAATCAACGCTGGGCGGCGCTGCGGCACCGCGACTTTCGCCTGCTCTGGATCGGCCTGTTCGTCTCGTTCGTCGGCGGACAGATGCAGGTCACGGCCGTCAACTGGCAGGTGTTCGAGCTCACGCGCGACGTCGACACCGTGCTGAACATTTTCGGCTGGTCGATTCCGCTGAGCGGCGATGCGCTCGGCCTCGGCATGATCGGCCTGGTGCGCGTGCTGCCGATTTTCGTTTTCGCGCTCGTCGGCGGCGCGCTGGCCGACAGCACCGATCGTCGCGCGGTGATGCTGGTGTCACAGCTGGCGGCCATGGCGTCGGCTGGTGCGCTGGCGGTGATGTCGTTGGCGGGCTACGTCGATCTTGCCACGATCTACGTGCTCACCGCGATCAACTCGGCGGCCGGGGCGCTGGGGGCGCCGGCGCGGCAGGCGATCGTGCCGAATCTGGTGCCGCGCGAGGAGTTCTCGGCGGCGGTCAGCCTCAACAGCCTGAACATGCAGGTGGCGCAGATCGGCGGCCCGGCGCTGGCCGGCCTGCTGATCGCATGGACGGACATCGGCTGGATATACGTCATCAACACCGCGACGTTTCTGGCCACGGTGCTGGCGGTCGTGCTGATGGCGTATCGCGACCCGCGCCGCGGCTCGCCGCCGAAGGTCGAACTGGCGGCGATCACCGACGGCATCCGCTTCGTTTTCCGTGAGCGCCTGCTGCGCAGCACGATGCTGCTCGACTTCTGGGCCACGTTCTTTTCTTCGGCGCGCACGATGCTGCCGATCGTGGCGGCCGACCTGCTGCAGACGGGCGCGGCGGGCTACGGCCTGCTCTCCACGGCGCAGGCGGCCGGCTCGTTCGTGGCCGGACTGTGGATGTCGTTTCGCGCCGACGTGCGCCGGCAGGGCGCGGTGCTGCTCGGCAGCGTGGCGATCTACGGCGCGACGACGGCGCTCTTCGGCGTGACGACCAGCTTCGCGCTTTCGTACATTCTGTTTGCGCTGACCGGCGCGGCCGACACGGTGTCGACGGTGATCCGCAACGTGATTCGCCAGATGGTGACGCCGGACGAAATGCGCGGTCGCATGACCGGCGTGAACATGATCTTTTTTCAAGGCGGCCCGCAGCTCGGCGAGCTCGAGGCCGGGCTGGTCGGCGCTGCGTTCGGCGTGCCGTTCGCCATCGTGAGCGGCGGTGTGGCCACCGTGTTGATCACGCTGTGGATGGCGTGGCGTTATCCCGATCTGCGGCGCTACGAGCAGACAGGAGGCTAGAATTTCGCGCCCGTGACGACTCATACGAAATCCCACGCTGTACGGATCGGTGTCGCTGCGATGACGGTGCTGCTCGCGGCGTACCTCGTTTATCTGATGGTGATGCTGGCGTATGGCCGCAGCGTGCTGGCGTTCCCGTTCGACTACGACCAGGGCGAAGGCTTCGAGCTGTACGATGCCGTGCGCCTGGCGCGCTTCGAGAACATCTATCTCGACAACGCGCGCTTCCCGTTCTATTCGTCGAACTATCCGCCGGTGTATCGCGTGCTGCTCGTGCCGCTGGTCTGGCTGTTCGGGCCGCACTTGTGGATCGGGCGCGTAGTGGCATTCGGGGCGACGCTGTTGCTCGGCGTGGGCATCTGGCTGGTGGCGCGCACGGCATGGCGTTCGCAGCGCGGCGACGTCGTGGCGCAGCTGGCGCCGGTGCTCGCCGGGCTGGCGTTCTTCGCGGCGAACTACGTGTATCAGGTGGCGCCGCTTGCGCGGGCGCACGTCCCGATGGTGGCGTTCGCGTTCTTCGGCATCGCCTGTCTGGCGCGCGCCTTTCGCGATGCGCAGCCGCACGCTGCGTGGGCGGGCCTCGGCGTGACGCTGCTGATGACGGCTGGTTTCACCAAACTGCAGGCGGTCGATGCGTTGTGCGCCGGCTTCGCCTTTCTGCTCGTGCAGCGTCCGCGCTGGTTCGCGCAGGCGTTCGTCGGCTGTGCGATCGCCACGGTCGTGCTCGTCGGCTGGCTGGACGCGGCGTCGAATGGGCAGTTCTGGGTAAACGTCGTCGCGGCCAACGTGAATGAGTACGACATCGCCGTGACGTGGAAGACGTACGGTCAGTGGCTGCAGCTGCAGTGGCCGACGCTCGCGTGTGCGTCGATCTATACAGCGTGGAGCGTTCACGACGCCGTGCGCGCGCGTTCGCTGCGTCGCATCGACGTGTGGTCGCTGTACTTCGTGGCCGGCAGCGCGCTGGGCATGCTCACAGGAAAGTGGGGTGCCGGGCCGACGTACATGATCGCGTCGATTGCGTCGGCGCTGGTGTGCACGGCGCTGCTCTTCGCACGGGTGTGGCATGCGTGGGACGAGCATCGCCGCGCGTGGATCGTCGCGGCGATCGTCGGCGTGTTCGGCCTGCAGGCATTTGCCAATCTGCATCTGCCGACGTCCGGCCGTGTGTTCGGCACGCTCGCGCGCGTCCTCGGCGTCGATGCGCTGCCGTCGTCGTATCCGCCGTATCCGTACTACGATTCCTCCGGCTATACGCAGCTCGGACATCTGCTGGATCGGCAGGATGCGATCAACGGCTGGGCGCTCGTCGAGGAACTGCGCAAGCATCCCGGTCCGCTGCTGACGGAAGAAGCGATGTTGTCGTTGAACGCCGGCCGTGATGTGGTGACGAATCCGACGCAGTTGCTGAATCTGTCGAAGAACGGCATGCTGGACGCGAGTGAACTCGTCGCGCGCATCGATCGACGCGAATTCGGCGCGATCGTGCTCAAAGCGTTTTTCTATCCCGACGACGTGAAGGCGGCCTTCGGACGTTCGTACCGCATGGTCGGCAGCATCCGCATCAACGGCTTCGACTACTACCTGCTGCTGCCGAAGGATGACTGAACATCGCGCTGAATCGCATCATGACTGAACTCAATCAGGATCCGTCCGCTTCCCGCCGCGAACCGGCGCCGTTCGTCGCCCAGCTGCCGGTCTACGAAGGGCCGCTCGACGTGCTTCTGCGTCTGATCGAGGACCGCGAGCTCGAGATCACGCGCGTGTCGCTGGCGATCGTCACTGGGCAGTTCATCGCGCACATTGCCGGTCTGGAAAATCGCGACCCGCAGCACATCGCCAATTTTCTGCAGATCGCCGCGAAGCTGATCGTTTTGAAGAGCCGCGTACTTCTGCCTCAAGTGACGGCGATCGAAGAAACGGAGGACGAGACCGACGATCTCGTCGCGGCGCTGCAGGCGTATCAGACGTTCAAGCGAGCGGCGCGGCAGCTGCAGGAGCGCGAAAAACAGGGTCTGCGTTCGTATCCCGTCGTCCCACCGACGATCTCGCGGCCGAAGGCGACGAACCTCCCGCTGAACAATGTCACGCTCGCCATGATGGCGCGCGCGATGCAGCGCGTGATCGATCGCTGGATGCCACCGCCGCCGGTGGACGACGTCATGTCGCGGCTGCCCTTCACGGTGAACGACTGCATGGATCGCATTCGCGGGTCGGTGCAGGTGAAGGACCGCGTGCGGTTCGACGAGATGCTCGTGGGCGTGAACACGCGCGTCGAAATCGTGATCACGCTGCTGGCCTTGCTCGAGATGCTCAAGCGCTACGTGGTGCGTGCCTACCAGGAAAAGCCTTTCGGTGAAATCTGGTTCGAGCATTTTCCGGAAGGCGAGCGGCCGTGGGCGGAGCTCGGTCAGGCGCCGCCTGCGGACGACGACGCGGTGGAATTCGCGGTGTGACGTTCGTACACAGCGAGGAGTGCGTCGATGCGCTCGGCCCAGCCGAAGCGCTTCCAGATGCGTGCACGTGCAGCGTCACCGAGGCGGGTGCGCAGGACAGCATCGGCGGCCAGCCGCTGCATCGCTGCTGCGAACGCCGGCGCGTCGCCGGGCGGTGTGAGCAAGCCGCTGTGTTCGTGTTCGATGTACTCCCGATTCATGCCGACGTCACTGACGACGAGCGGCAGCCCGCACGCCATGTAATCCATCACTTTGCCGCTGCACTTGGCGCGATTGATGTTCGTGTCGCGGTACGGATACACCGCGATGTCGGCGGCGACGAGATATTCGACTAGCCGATCGTGCGGCATGAAGCCGTGCCATTCGACCTGTGCTGATTTGCCGGCCCGTTCGATCGCGGCGCGGAATGATGGAATGCCGTCGCCTGTGGCGTGCACGCTGAGGTGTACGTTCGATGGAAGCGCTGTAGCCAGGACGTCCATGTCGTGGCCGTGCGGGATGGTGCCGGCGTAGATTGCCGTGATTTTGTCGGTCCATCCGAACGCGGCGCGCAGCTCGGCGCGGCGCGCCCGTGCTGCGGCGACGACCGCGCGCAGGCCGCGCGCCGGGCCGTTGGCGAACAGCGCAACGTCGCCCGGGCGGTCGCCGCGCAGGCTGTGCGTGCGTTCGATCAGCGCATGGCTGGCGCAGGTCACGGCCGCGGCGCGCCGCAGCGCCCACTCTTCCTGCCACGCAAAAAACCATTTCATCGGCAGCGGATAGGGATTGACGTCGATCCATCCGCCGCGCCCCTCCCAGTCGTCGTTGTCGACGATGATCGGCATGCGCCGACGGCCGAGCATGAACTGCATCGCCAGCGCGCCCGGGCCGATCGGCTTGAACACATGTACGACATCCGGCGCGAGTTCGCGCGTGCGCGCCGCCAGCTGTTGCGCCAGGTCGATGTACACCCATGGGCCACCGATGTGCACGCGCATGTTTTCGAAGCGCACGCCGTCGCGCTCCCAGGTGCGTCCGGAGTCGGCGCGATTGTCGTACGGCGGGATGAGCACATGCACGGCGTGGCCGCGTTCGACGAGCGCCGCTGCGATCGGCAGCATGCGCGCGCTGACGGTGGCTTTCGGCGCATATGCGAACGGTGCGAGGAAGACGATGTTCAAGCCGTGGGAATTATCCGCGAGAGACGCCGGACCCCCTGACCCCCTCTCCCCCTCAATTTCGCTTTGACTTTGACTGGGCAACGCTTTTGCCAGCGACGCGAAATTTCGGTGAAGAGGGGGAAGCGTGGCGGCAATATCCCCCTCGTCGCCGAGATTTCGCGCGCATATCGCTACTTTCTCGACAAAAACGCAAGCGAAATC
>JBIIIA010000107.1:0-9579 GCA_044235195.1 Thermoflexales bacterium | reverse complement strand
GATGGCCGGAATGTGATGCGCCAGTTCCCAGATGGCGTTGACGCCGAGCTCGTGGTTGCCGCCGGCGTGCGCGGCGCGGCCGTGCGCCTTGAGCACGAAATGGCCGACGGCGCGCCGCGACGACTTCAGCCGTCCGTCGGCCAGCGCCGGCTCCATGACCATGACGAGCGACGCGCCCTGCGCCTGCTCGATGATGAGGTCCTTGGACGTGCCGCTGCCGATCTCCTCGTCGCTGGTGAACAGCACGCGAATTTCGCGGTTCGGGAAGGCGTCGAACTCCTGCAGCGCGCGCAGCGCGTAGAGGGCGATCACGCTGCTGGCCTTCATGTCGAAGATGCCCGGGCCGTACAGCCGGCCGTTTTCGTGCTTGTAGCGCGGGGCGAACGAGCCGAGCGGGTGCACGGTGTCGATGTGCAGGATCATGGCGATCGGCGATCCGGCTCCGCGGTTGAACACCCCGAGCGTGTGATCGCCGACGACCGGCTGGGGAAATACCTGCACGTCCGCGCCGAGCGCCTGCAGCTCGCGGCGGACGATGGCGCCGACGGCGTCGACGCCGGCTTTGTCGCTGGTCGGGCTTTCCGTGCGGACGATTTCGGTGACGAGGTCGACCATCGCCTCGAAATGAGCGGTGAGATGCGGTCGCAGCTGTTCGTTCATGGCGAGGCAATTGTAGGCATTCCCTGTTTTTTAACTTCGAATCGCGGGCGCGGGCCGCAGGCGTCGCGCGATCCACAGCCCGCCGCCGATGAGCCCGGCCAGCACGAACACGCTCAGGTAGTCGATGAGCGGAATGCGGATGATTTCATTGAGCTGCGCCAGCCCGCGCTCCGAATACACCAGCGCGACGGCGACGCCGAAGAGCACGGTGAAGAACGCTTTCATTCCGCGCGACAGGCCGAGGCCGTGCATCTGCGTGACGATGAACAGCATGGCGAAGCCGAAGAAGAACATCGGCCAGATGCCGGTCCCCTGCTGCAGCGCCACGAGCGTGCCGTGCACCAGCACCAGCACTTCCTGCGCCGCCATCCACCATTTGTTCACGTGAATGCGCGTGAAGAACAGGCTGCCCTGCAGCATGAGCACGAACGTGTAGAACACCCCGATCAGATGGCCCTGCGTGGATTCCATCGGGTGATACCAGAACGTGTAGATCACCGCCCACGAAAAAAAGTAGCCGTGATATTTCTTCGCCCACGCGACGATGTCTTTGTGCAGCGGCGCGCGCTTGCCGAAGAACAGGCCGCGGCGCGGATTTTCCATCAGCAGCACCCACACCAGCAGCACGATGACCGAACCCTGCGACGACAGGATCGAGACGTCCTGCGCCAGCCCGTCGTAGAACACGTGCGTTTGAATCAGATGCAGCACGGCGAAGACGCCGTTGACGGCCAGCGCCTGCACGTTGACGGGGTGCAGCCCACCGGTGTAGCGCGTGTTCTCGCGCTGCGCTTTGCGGATCAGGGCGAAGATGGCGATTTGGTGAACCAGGTACAGCCCCCACGCCGACAGGCGAGTGATCCACGTCGGTTCGGCCAGCTTCCAGAAATACCAGAGCGTGCCCTGGTCGGGCAGCTTCGCAAAGGCGGCCAGGCGATCGCCGAGCAGCCAGATCAGGCCGGTGAGCAGCGCCGAGAAGGCCACGCCCGCCCACATGGCGCGGTCGGACGTCCAGAAAGAGCCGCCGGTGCGCGTGCGCGCTTCGGTTTCGGATGTGGTGGAGGTGGGGAAGGGTGTACTCGCCATTGATTGTGCAAACTATGAACAAACTCGGATGGCGTTATTGTACGGGGGTGGGGCGCTGCTGATGGAATTCTGAGAAACGCCTTCGTTATGCGCGTTCAGGCGAGAACGGGAGCGGCGGCGCGCGGGGCGACGACGACGACGCGTGCGAAGCCATGGCCGCGCAGCTCGGCGGCGACGGCCGCAGCGTCGGGGTGCGGGGCGGCGTCGCTGTGCTGGGTGAGCACGGCCACGGCGCGGGCAGTGGGCGGGATGCCTTTGCGTCCGCCGGCCGGGTGCGCCAGGAGCGTCACGAGCGTCGGCGGGGTGATGACGGCGCCGGGCATGCAGCCGGTGAGGGCGGCGACGCGGTCGACGCGGTGGGCGATGCGGTCGTCGAGCGGCCGGCCGAGGGCGTCGAGGCTGGCGACGACGGCGACGACGTCGGCGCAGGGCGGTATCACCGGTTCGGCCGGGCCGGGCGCCTTGATGCGCAGCCCGCGCGCGCCGTCGGCTTCGACGATCCAGGTGACGCCGGGGCGGCGCGCGGCGCAGATCCAGTCGGGGGCGGGGCCGCGCCGTTTGGTCTGCAGGGTCGGCCAGAATGCGCCGGGCACGGCGGTTGGGTTCGGTGCGCCGACGACGTCGGCGAACACGGCGGCGCTGCGCCAGTCGGCGTCGTCGAGCGCGCGCGGATCATCGCGCGTCAGGTCGATGATGCGGTCGACGCTGCCGGGCTGCGGCTCCCAGATCTGCGTGGTGGTGGTGAAGACGGCGCGCTGGCCGGCGTTGGCGAGTTCGCGCAGCAGGCGATAGGCGAGGGTGGTTTTGCCCCCGGCGCCGACGAATGCGATGCACTCGCCGGCGCGCACGTCGAGCGCCTCATGCAGCGTCGTCATGCCGCGTCCAGCGGGTCGCTGCCGTCGCCGGCGTCGGCGAATTCGCCGGCAGTGTCGCCGGCGTTCACGTCGGCCAGCACCTCGCCGTCGGCCGGCTCGACCGGGGATTCGGGCTTGACGATGGCGCGGGCGAAGATCAGGTAGCCGGTGTGGGCGATCATGCGGTCGCGCGGCCGCAGGCGGTCGGCGACGGTTTTGTAGTTGCGCGTGATGATTTCCTCGACGTCGATCAGGCCGAATTCGGCTTTTTCGAGGGCGCGCAGCAGTTCCTGGACCTGATTGGTGGTGGGCACGAGCGAGCCGAAGAAGCCGCCGTCGTTGAGCACGGCGCGCGCCTGCGTCACGCAGGTCTGCGGCTCGGGCATGTCGAGGAACACGGCGTCGACTTTTTCGGGCACTTGAAAGCCCTGCGTGCCGTCGCCGTGGATGAACGTGCACTGCTCGGCGAGGCCGACGCGCTGCATGTTGCGCTTCGTGAGCGCGATGAAGTCCTCGCGGATTTCCTGCGAATACACGCGCCCTTCGCGGCCGACGGCCGTGGCCAGCGCCAGGGTGAGGCCGCCGCTGCCGCAGCCGCTTTCGAGCACGCGGCTGCCCGGGCGGATGTTCAGGCGCATCAGGATGTAGGCGCTGTCCTTGGGGAAGATCACCTGCGAGCTGCGCTTGATGTGCCGGATCAGATCGGCGGTGCTCGGCTGCACGATCAGGTAAGGATGTCCGATCGACGAGTGCACGATGCTGCCCCACGGCTTGCCGATGATGGCGTCGTAGTTCACGTAGCCGCGATGCGTTTCGAATTTTTTGCCGCTTTCGACTTTGACGATGTGGGCTTTTTCGCGCAGGTCGATGATGTAGGCGAGATCCTGATCCTGAATCATGGCCGCCCATTTTCTCACGGGGGCTGACGGCGCCTGACGACCTTCGAAACGACGGAAAGGTACCCGGCTTCTTAGAAGCCGGGTACCTTTCCGTCGTTTCGAAGGTCGTCCGATAGAATTCGCCACCGTGATGAGATCCCGTCTCTTTCTGATTTCACTGGCTGCGGTGCTTGCCGTGTCGCTTGGTGCGTGTGGACTGGCCCCGTTCGGTGCCGGCGTGCCTGCCGTGCGCATCACGGCGCCGCAGGATGGGTCGACGGCGATGCCCGGCGTGTCGATCGCCATCCTTGGTTCGGCCGGCGGCGCCGGCGTGCGCAGCGTGCGCGTCCTGGTGAACGGCGCTGCGGTGGCCGTGCAGGACGTCACCGAAATGTACATGCCGGTGGCGCTGAGCTGGATGCCGGAGCGTTCCGGCGCGCACGTGGTGCACCTCGAGGCGCTCGACGTCGACGGCACAGTGCTGGCGCGGTCGGATCTCGTGGTGGTGCGGATCCTCGACAAACCCACGCCCGTCCCGACGGCGACGCCGGTTCCTTCACCCACGCCCAGCCCGCAGCCGACGATGACGCCTGCTCCGACGGTGACGGCAACAGTGACCGCGACCGTGACGGCGGCTGCGGCTGCGCCGGCCATCGCTGTGACGGCGACCGTGACGGCGGCTGTGACGGCGCCGGCCATCGCTGTGACGGCGACCGTGACGGCGGCTGTGACGGCGGCTGCGTTCACGTCGCCGACGCTGACGGTGATCGTCGAGATGGCCAATCTGCGCAGCGGGCCGGGCTTCGATTACCCGCTGGCCGGCCAGGCGCCGCAGGGCGCGGTGCTGCCGATCGTCGGCCGTGATGCCACCGGTGCGTGGTGGCAGGTGCAGCAGGTGACGTCGACGCTATGGATCGCTGCGTCGATCGTGGAAACCGAAGCGGGGGAGCGCGATGTTCCGCTCATCACAGTTCCCACGCGCGTGGTGACGGCAACGGTTGCCGCGCCGGTAGTCGCGGCGACGGCGACGATCACACCGACGCCGGAAGCGACGGCGACCGACGCCGCTGCGGCCGGCATGGCGCCGTGCGACGAAAACAATCCGCACTGGGCGGTCAAGGAAAGCAAAGATCCCGGCTACACGTTCTGCGCCGCAGTACCGTTCGAATTCGTAGCGAACGAAGACAACGGCCGCATGACACTGCGCTGGCACATGTATGGCATCGAGCAGCTCGAGCTGCGCATCGACCCGAACGGCTCGAACTGTGGCCTGGGCACGACTGGGTATCGTGAGATCGTGCCTTTCCGCATGGAAGCCTACGAGCTGAACCGCCGCAACTTTCCGAGCGGCGGCTACAAGATCGGCTTGTGGGCGACGCTGCCCGGCGGCCGCGTGCAGGACTACGGCGAGTTGAACTTCTGCGGTGGGTCGTGACGGGCAGACGGCGGACGGCCGTCCGCGGTCCGTCGTCTGCCGTCGCCTGTCGTCAGTGGTTCGTCGCCTGCATGATCGTGTTCAGGTCTTTGTCGCCGCGGCCGCTCAGATTGATGAGAAGGACGTCGGTCTTGTCGAGCGTCGGGGCGAGGCGCATGGCTTCGGCCACGGCGTGCGAGGACTCGAGCGCCGGCAGGATGCCCTCGAAGCGGGCGAGCGCGTGGAAGCCGGCGAGTGCGGCTGAGTCGGTGGCCGAGGTGTAGCGCACGCGGCCGACGTCGTGCAGCCACGCGTGCTCCGGGCCGATGCCGGCGTAGTCGAGGCCGGCGGAGATCGAGTGCGTCTCGGCGATCTGGCCGTCGGCGTTCTGCAGCACCACCGTGCGCATGCCCTGGAAGACGCCGACGCGGCCGTCGGTTCCGGCGTTGGCGGGGGTGTGCACTGGCGCGTCGGCGTCGGCGTCGAGCATGAAGCGCGCGGCGTGGCGGCCGCTGGCCACGCCGTCGCCGCCGGCTTCGACGCCCGTCAGCCGCACGTTCTCGTCGTCGAGAAACGGATGGAACATGCCGATGGCGTTGCTGCCGCCGCCGACGCAGGCGATGACTTCATCCGGCAGCCGGCCGACCTGCGCCAGCATCTGCTCGCGCGCTTCGACGCCGATCACGCGCTGAAAATCGCGGCACATCGTCGGATACGGATGCGGGCCGAGCGCACTGCCGATGATGTAGTACGTGTGGCCGACGTTGGCCAGCCAGTCGCGCATGGCTTCGTTGACCGCGTCCTTCAGCGTCTTCGTGCCGCTCTCGACGCCGCGCACGTCGGCGCCGAGCAGCCGCATGCGGAAGACGTTGGGCTGCTGGCGCGCCATATCGACCGTGCCCATGTAGACGATGCATTCCAGGCCGAGCAGCGCGCATGCCGTGGCGGTGGCGACGCCGTGCTGGCCGGCGCCGGTCTCGGCGATGATGCGCGTTTTGCCCATGCGTTTGGCCAGCAGCGCCTGACCGAGCGCGTTGTTGATCTTGTGCGCGCCGGTGTGCAGCAGGTCCTCGCGCTTCAGATAAATCTGCGCGCCGCCGAGGTGTTCGCTCAGCCGTCGCGCGTACGTCAACGGCGACGGCCGGCCGACGTACGTCTTCAGCAGGTGCTCGTATTCGGCGCGAAAAGCGGCGTCATCGCGAAACTCGGCGTAGGCGTCGTCGAGTTCCTCGAATGCGGGCATGAGCGTCTCTGGGACGAAGCGTCCGCCGTACTGGCCGAACTTGCCGTGGAGGTCGGGCACATTGTGATTCATCGCGAGCGGGATTGTACAGAGGACGATGAATGACAGAACGACGGGGTGCTGCCCGTACAATCCTCGCCATGTCCGGGCCGCTGCGCAACGCCATCCGCAACAACATGCCGCTGTTCAGCGTGCAGATTTTTCTCGCCGCGTTGAATTGGGTGATCAACGCGATGAGCGGCTCCACGGTGTTCTGGGCGATCTTTCCGATCCTGGCGATCGCGATACCGGAAGTCATCACGATCGGACAGGCGCTGGTGGGCGGGGGGGATGCGACGTTGCCGTCGCAGAAGTCGGAGGTTCACCAGCCGCCGGTGCATCGCTTCGCCGATCAGGTGCGCGCCTATCAGGAGGAACTGGAGCATCGCGCGATGCTGATCGAATCGAAGGTTCGTTCGGAGCGATTGTCGGCGTTGGCGAGGCAGTTCGAAGAATGGGCGGAGAAGGTCGAGCATATGGAGGAGCATGTGGCCTTGCTGCAAAGTGACGCGTTGGTGCAGAACGATCGGCGCGCGGCGTCGGACGCGCTGCGCGACCTCGACGGCCGCATCGCGCGGGAGGGCGATGCGAACGTGCGTCGCTCGCTCGAGCAGACGGTGGCGGCGCGGCGCATGCAGCTCGAGGCGCTCGACAAGCTGGCGGCCACGACGCGGCACGCGGAAGCGCATCTGGAGGCCACGGTCGCTTCGCTCGGGGCGATTTACACGCAGGCGCTCACCAACCTGAGCAGCAACAATGCGTCGGACTATCAGCGGCTCGCGGCGGACGTGGACGAGCGGGTGCGCGTGCTGCAGGACGAACTCGCGGCGATCGAGGAAGTGCGGCTGCACGATCGGAGGGATCGATGAACGAAAAATCCGTGAACACTCCCCTCGGAGAGCCGGTGCCGAACTGGACGCCGCGTCCGCGTCCGACGCGCGCGGCGCTGATCGGTGCGTGGTGCACGCTCGAGCCGCTGGATGTCGAGCGGCATGCGCGCGCGCTGCACGCCGCGTTCGCACAGGACGTCGACGGCGTCGGCTGGGCGTATCTGCCGTACGGCCCGTTCCCGGATGCCGAGGCGTATGCGGCGTGGATGCGTACAACCGCGCTCGGCGCCGACCCGCAGTTCTTCGCCGTGGTCGATCGCAGCGGCGCAGTGGTCGGCATCGTGGCGTATCTGCGCATCGAGCCGGCGCACGGCGCGATCGAGATCGGCCACATTCACTGGTCGCCGGCGCTGCAGCGCACACCGACGGCGACCGAGGCGATCTTCCTGCTGATCGACCACGCCTTCTCGCTGGGCTATCGGCGCGTCGAGTGGAAGTGCGATTCGCGCAACGCGCCGTCGCGCGCGGCGGCGCAGCGCTTCGGCTTCACGTTCGAGGGCGAATTCCGCCGGCACATGGTGGTGAAGGGTCGCAACCGCGACACGGCGTGGTACGCGCTCATCGAAGAAGACTGGCCGCCGCTGCGCGCGCAGTACGTGCGCTGGCTCGCCGCCGCCAACTTCGATGAACACGGCCGCCAGCGCACACGGCTGCGGTCTACCGATTCACACCCGTCAGCGTGATGCCGCGGATGAAGAAGCGCTGCGCGACGAAGAAGACGATGATCATCGGGATGGTCATCAGGAACGAGATGGCCATCATGAATTGAATCTGCGTGTCGCCGTATAACCCGCGGAACTGGTTGATGCCGAGTGCGAGGGTGAACTTCTCGATGCTGCGCAGGTAGATGAGCGGCCCGTAGAAATCGTTCCACACGCCCTGGAAGCTGAAGATTGCTACGGTGAGCACGGCGGGCACCGAGAGGGGCATGAAGATGCGCCACAGGATCTGCCAGCGCGACGCGCCGTCGATGTAGGCGGCGTCCTCGAGTTCGGAGGGGATGCTCATGAAGAACTGGCGCAGCAGGAAGATGTTCAGCGCGCCGCCGCCGAACCATGGCGGGATCGTCAGCGGGTTGAACGTGTCCAGCCAGTCGATGCGGAAGTAGGCGATGTAGAGCGGGATCAGCGTCACCTGCGGCGGCAGCATGATCGTGGCGATCGTGAAGATGAACCAGAAATTGCGGCCGGGAAACCGAATGCGGGCGAACCCGTAGGCGACCATGGTCGAGCTCAGCAGGATGCCGAGCATGACCCAGAACGTGATGATCAGCGTGTTGGCCGTCCACTGCAGGAACATGGTGTTCTCGTAGTTCCATGCGTCCGGGTAGTTCTGCCAGCGCCAGATCGCCGGGATGATGACGGGCGGCCACGTGTAGGCTTCATCGTTCGTCTTGAACGACGTGCCGACCATCCAGATCAGCGGCAACAGGAAGATGCCGGCGAAGAGGATCAGGACGGCGTAGAGGACGACGTTGCGGATCAGCGATTTGCGCTTGCGAGCGGCGCTGCCGTGATGTGCAGACAGTGCGGGTGACTGCGTCATTTCTTCACCTCGTAGTAAACCAGCGCGTCGCTGAACTTGAACAGGATCAAAGTGAGCACCAGGACGATGGCGAACATCACCCACGCCATGGCCGAGGCGAGGCCCATCTGCTGCCATTTGAAGGCTTTCTCGTACAGGTTCAGGTTGTAGAAGAACGTGGAGAACACCGGGCCGCCCTGCGTCAGCACGAACGCCGACAGGAAATACTGGAACGCGCCGATGATGCCGGTGAGCAGGTTGTAGAAGATGGTGGGCGACAACTGCGGGAGCGTGATGCTCCAGAAAAGCTGAGAGTTGCTGGCGCCGTCGATTTTGCCGGCTTCGTACAGGCTTTCCGGGATCGCCTGCAGGCCGGCGAGGAAGACCACCATCGTCGGGCCGATGCCCCACAGGCTGAGGAAGATCAGCGTGGGCAGCGCCGAGCCGGTGCCGGTGAAGAACTCACCCTTGGGCAGGCCGAGCGACGAGAGGACCGAATTGACGAGGCCGAACTGCGGGTTCAGCAGCCAGCCCCAGACGAAGGCGCTGGCGAGCGCCGGCACGATCGTCGGAAGATAGAACGTGGTGCGAAAGAAATTCATGCCGCGCAGCTTCTGATTCAATAGCAGAGCAGCGGCGAGCGATGCGATCAATGTGAGCGGCACCGACGAGACGGCGAAGATCATCGTCACCCCGAGGCTGTGCACGACGCGCAGCGTGGGGATGGTGAACATGTCGACGTAGTTCTGAACGCCGATCCATTTCGGCGATTTCAAGATCGGATAGTCGGTAAAGCTGAGCACGAGCGATGCGATCATCGGCATCGCCGTGAAGATCAGCAGGCCGAGTACGACCGGCGCGATGAAGATGTAGCCGTCGCGCGCGTCACGCCAGTAGTTGCGTGAGCGGACGGGCTTCGGCGTCGTGGCGGGGGTGCTGGCCATGTGAAGCAGTAGGGCGGTCTGCGCGCACGTCGAGACATGCGCGCAGA
>JBIIIA010000462.1:0-2892 GCA_044235195.1 Thermoflexales bacterium | reverse complement strand
GCGACGGAATATGGACGCGCGCTGCTGGCGAAGGTCGCCGTGTTCGGTGTGCTGATCGGCTTCGGGGCGTGGCATCGCCAGGCGTTGGCGCCACGGCTGCGGCGCTGGGCGCTGCGAAAGGGCGATGTCGCAGAAGGTGCCGACGTCGTGCGGCGCTTCCAGCGCAGCCTGCGCGCCGAGGCGGCGTTCGGCGCGCTGCTGCTGGCGGCCGTCGGCGTGATGAAGGCGATCACACTGTAGCCGGCCGGAGTCGTCAGCTGGTCGTCAGCTGAAGGAGATCGTGAGCACGGCGATGACGAACATCGCCTGCACGGCGGCGCCGCCGCCCCACAGCAGGTACGACAGGCCGCGTTCGCTGCGAGCATAGACGAACAGACCGGCGCCGATGCCGAGCAGCAGCAATATCGATGCGGCGAACACCGGCGTGAACATCTGTGCGCGCGCGCCGACGCGATCGACCACGCCGGCGGCGTCGAAGTGCAGCGGTATTTGCACCGGCACCGATGGATAGCGGGCGGTGGCGAGAGCGATGAGCCCGAGATGCGCTGCCAGCATCGCCAGCAGCAGCGCATGCGCCGCGCGGTCACGCCAGAACGCCCATTTGTGGTATGCGGGCTCGACGATGTTGTAGGCGACCAGCTGCGTCGGACGCATGTCGTAGCGGGCGTTGAACGCGTCGAGAAAAGCTTCCGCATCGTACGGCGAGATGGCGTAGCTGCGTTCCGGTGTGATGATGACGATCTGGTTCTGAAGATTTTCGGTGGCGTAGAAGGTGATGCGTCCGAGGGCGGGATGGCGTCCTGCCCCGCGCCACCAGCCGGGCAGCGGGAAGCGGCGAAAAACCAGGCCGTCGGCGATGTCCGTTGCGGCGATGACGCGCTGGATGTCGGCCATCGGGATCACTTCGCGCAGATTGCCCCAGCGAATGACGAAGGCGTTGCGGTCGAGCGCATAGCTGGAGCGCACATAGCCGTAGATGTGCCACGCGACGATGCCGGCGGCGACGCACAGCACGAGCGCCGCCGCGATGTACAGGAAAGTGATGACCGAGACCGGCGTGAATACTGCGCCGATGATGGCCGCAGCGGCGCCGCCGAGTGCGAGCAGCACGGCGATGATGCCGGCGGTGAACGGCAGGCGCGAGTCGGTTTCGAAGACACTCATGGGCGGCTATTTTCCTCCATCGACGGAGAGCACCTGCCCGGTGATCCACGATGCGGCGTCGGAGGCGAAGAACAGCACGGCGGCGGCGATGTCCTCGGGCGTGCCGAGGCGGCGCAGGGCGATGCCGTCGATGATCTCCTGCTGGCCGGCCGGCCCGTAGGCCTGCCACTGCCGTTCGGTGTTCGGGTTGCTGCGCACGAAGCCGGGCGCGACGTTGTTGACGGTGATGCCGAACGGGCCGAGCTCGTGGGCGAGCTGGCGCGTCAGCCCGATCTGCGCCGCCTTGGCCGAGGCATAGGCCTGGATGCCGGTCAGGCTGACGCCGAGGCCGGCGCCGGAGCTGATGTTGACGATGCGCCCGGCGCGGCGCGCCTTCATCGCCGGCGCGACGGCCTGGGCGAACGTGAAGGCGGCGGTGACGTTGACGTCGAAGATGGCCTGCCACTGCGCGGCCGTGACGTTTTCGAGCGGCTGGCCGACCTGGCCGAGCACGCCGCCGGCGTTGTTCACCAGCACATCGACCGGGACGGCGCCGGCGAAGGCGAGCGCGGCGGCGCGATCGGTGACGTCGACGGCGGCGGCGTCCTGCGGGGAACACAGGCCGCCGGCCTGCAGGCACAGTGCGCGAGTTTCGGCGATCTCGTCTCCCAGCAGGTCGCAGATGCGCACGCGCGCGCCGCGGGCGGCGAAGGCCACGGCGATGGCGCGGCCGAACCCGTGCGCGGCGCCGGTGACGAGCACGGTGCGGCCGGCGAAGCGGCCGGCCAAATCCACGGCGTCAGTCATCCCAGTTCTCCAGCAGGCTGCGCGTTTCCATGACGGCGACGGCCCAGATCGCCAGCATTTCCTCGTCGGGGCGCTGGTACAGCCCGGCGAAATTGCCGAGGCCGAGGCGTTCGCGCATTTCGGCGGCGTTGTACTTGCGCGGCGTGGCGAGCGTCGGCGCCGGTTCCGCGGGCATGGCCACGTCGGCCAGGCGCGTCCACGGGAAGTTTTCCATCCACGAGGCGTGCGAGGCGACCGGGTCGGTCAGCGCCACGCGAGCGGCGGTGCGCGGGGCGTTCCACCAGTTGTGGAATTTCACGGCTGCCTCCGGGTGTTCGTTCATCCATTCGTCGGCGAATGCGCCGGCCGGGTTGTTGCCGCCGTGGCCGTTGACGATCAGGATGCGGCGAAAGCCGTGGTCGTAGAGCGAATCCAGGATGTCGCTGACCACGGCGAGGTAGGTGCTCACGCGCAGGGTAACGGTGCCGGGGTAGGCCATGAAGTACGGCGTGATGCCGTACGGCAACACGGGGAAGACCGGCACGCCGAGCGGCACGGCGGCGTCCAGCGACACTTTCTCGGCCAGGATCGAATCGGTGCTCAGGCTGAGGAAGGCGTGCTGCTCGGTGCTGCCGAGCGGGAGCACGCAGCGGTCGTCGTGCTGCAGGTACTCCTCGATCTGCTGCCAGTGTGTTTGAGGGATGTGCATGGGGGGAATCTTAAGAGGAAAGGGGAGAGGGGAGAGGGGCTCACAGGGGGACATGGTTTGCGGCAATTATTCGATGCGGTGAGCGCAGCGAATGGCGCTCGAGTAGGGAAATTGCAGGGAAACGCGACAGTTCGCGAGGGATGGGCGGCGTTTTGCGTGACGACGGAAAAACAACGCGCCCGCGCACCCGGGCCTTTCGCCCTGGCGGGCGACGGCCCGGGCTAGGGAAGCGTAGGGGCCCCGGGCCGCCCGCG
>JBIIIA010000461.1:0-2894 GCA_044235195.1 Thermoflexales bacterium | reverse complement strand
CGAGGCGCGCGCCAACGCCGTCGCAGCGCTGCGCACGCTCGACTTCGGCCGCCGCGAACGCATGGTGCGCGTCAACGCCGTCGGCAGCGAATTCTTCGAAGCGGACATGCGTGCGGTGCTCGCCGAACGGCCGGACACCCTGGCGCTGCCGAAGGCCGACAGCCCCGAGGACGTGCGCCGCGCCGTCGCCCTGCTCGACGAGCTGGACCCGACGCGCACCATCGGCCTCGCCGCCATGATCGAATCGCCGCGCGCCGTGCTGTCGCTGCGCGAAATCTGCGCCGCCGGCCACGGACGGCTGAACGCGCTCATCTTCGGCGCCGAGGATTTCTGCGCGCTGACCGGCGCGGTGCGCACGCGCGACGCGTGGGAAGTGTTCTACGCGCGCTCAGCCGTCGTCACCGCCGCCGCCGCCTTCGCCCTCGACGCCATCGACATGGTCTGCAACGAAATCGACGACCACGAACGGCTCAAGGCCGAATGCCACATCGGACGCCAGCTCGGCTTCGCCGGCAAGCAGGCCATTCACCCGCTGCAGCTCGAAGTCATCCAGCGCATGTTCACACCGACCGACGAAGAGCTCGCCCGGGCGCGCCGCATCGTCGACGCCGCCCGCTGCACCGCCGGCGCCTTCGCCCTCGACGGCCGCATGATCGACGCCCCCATCGTGCGGCAGGCGGAGCGGGTGATTACTGCAGCCACTCCTTCACGCTCTTCCCCAGCATCGCCAGCGGAGCGCGCCGCGACGTCGGGCCGGGCAACGCCTTGATGAACGCTTCGCCGTAGTTCTTGCTGATCAGGCGCTTGTCGAATACGGCGACCACGCCGCGATCGGTGCGGCTGCGGATCAGGCGGCCGAACCCCTGCCGGAAGCGCAGCACGGTCTCCGGCACCGAGTAGTCGTTGAACGCGTTTTCGAACGTCTCGCTGCGCGCGGCGAAGATCGGGTCGGACGGCACGTCGAACGGCAGCTTGCAGATGGCCAGCGCGCTCAGCCGATCGCCCTGAATGTCGACGCCCTCCCAGAAGCTCTTGGTGCCGAACATCACGGCGCGCTCGGCGGCGCGGAACTGATCGATCATCACGCGCCGCGACGCGCCGTCGCCCTGCTCGTACACAAGAATGTCGTGCTTCTGCAGAATCGGCGCCACGGCCTTCGCCGTAGCGCGCAGCGCGGTGTAGCTGGTGAACAGCGCCAGCCCGCGCCCGCCGGACGCGACGAACAATTCGACGAGCCCCTTTTCGAGCGCCTGCTGGTAGCCCTGCTGGTTCGGCTCCGGCATGTCGTTCACGAGATACAGCAGCGTCGAGTTCGGGTAATCGAACGGCGATTCGACGGCCAGCTCCGCCGCGTCCTGCGCCTCGAGGCGATCCTTGATGTAGCCGAAGCTCGGGAACGAACGGTTGTTCGCATCGGCCGTGCGCATCGTGGCGCTGGTGAGCACCACCGCGTCCTTGCCCTCCCACAGCTTCTCCCGCAGCTGCGCGCCGACGTGCAGCGGCGCGGCGTTGAGCGCGATGCGCGGCTGACGCACGCCGCGCTTCAATTCCACTTCCGCCCAGTAAATCATCCGATCGTTCGGCGCCGCGATGATGCCGTGCATCTGCTCCGTCGACTCGACCAGCATGCGCAGCTGGCCGGCGAGCTGCGCCGCCACGGCGTCGAAATCACCGCTGCCGACTTCCAGATGCTCGTTCAACGCCCGGCTCAGCGTGTTCAGCGGGCGCAGCAGCACGTTCATCTCGGAATGAAATTTGTCGAACGCCATCTCGACCCGGTCCCACGCGCTGCGGTTGCGCAGCGCCGCCGTGATGCGAATCTTCTGCGCGTAGTCGCTGCGCGCGTCGACCTCGTCGGAGAAAAACTCCAGCGCCTCGTCGTGAAACTGCACGAACGCCGACCACGCCGTGCCCGTCGCCTTCAGCGCCTTGTCGCACACGTCCTCGATCGGCGCGCTGGCGTCGACCGGCAGCGACGTGCGCGCCAGCGACGCGATGTCCGGCAGCAGCCCGACCGGCCGCCGCGACACGGTGCGGCCGAGCTCGCCCATCACGCGGCCGAGCTCCTCGCGGTCCATCGCGAACGTCAGCGCGTCCGTCGCCGCCGCCTCGAGATGATGCGCCTCGTCGACGACGAGGTACTTGTATTCCGGCAGCGCGCGATTCTCGATGGCCATGTCGGCCAGCAGCAGCGCATGATTGACGATGACCACGTGCGCCGATTCCGCGCGGCGGCGCGCCTGATGAAAGAAGCAGTCGGTGGCGCTGCACGAATTGGCGTTGCAGATCGGGTTCTGCGCCGACAGCCGCTGAAACGCCTGGCGCTCCTGCGGCGACGGGATGAACAGCTCGTCGGCGTCGCCCGTCAGCGTATTCGGCAGCCAGATCAGAATCTTGGTGAGCACCTTGACGTCATGGTCCGACTTGGGGCCGCTGCGGCGCATCTCGGCCAGCCGATTCGGGCACAGGTAGCGCCCCTTGCCCTTCATCACCGCCACGCGCGCCTCCGCGCCGAGGATGTCGATCACCGACGGCGCGTCTTTTTCAGCCAGCTGCTCCTGCAGGTTGATCGTATTCGTGCTGACGACCACGCGCTGCCCGTTCTGAATCGCCCACATCAGCGACGGCACCAAATACGCCACGCTCTTGCCGGTGCCGGTGCCGGCTTCGACGAAGGAGATGCCGCCCTCGTTGAACGTCTGCGCCACTTTGCGCAGCATCGCCGTCTGCGGCTCACGCGGCTCGTAGCCGGGGAACTGCTGCGCGAACGGGCCGTCGGCGGCGAGCAGATCGGCCACCTTGTCCACGTCCAGCGGGACGGGCTCTTCCTTCGGCTTGAGCGGGCGCGCGTCGACGGCCGACAGCGTCTTCGCCAGCGCGGTGCGGCGGGCGCC
>JBIIIA010000460.1:0-2896 GCA_044235195.1 Thermoflexales bacterium | reverse complement strand
CATGTCTCCGATGTGCTGGCTGA
Source organism: Thermoflexales bacterium (assembly GCA_044235195.1). GTDB lineage: Bacteria > Chloroflexota > Anaerolineae > J036 > Brachytrichaceae > CANJQH01. The sequence continues at coordinate 2,873 of JBIIIA010000460.1, read as the reverse complement.
GAAACGCGTGGTCGTCGCGCGTCAGGCAAAACGTGGCTTTGAGTTCGCCGCCGACGGCCAGAATCGTCGGCGCCGGCGCCGGCAGCCGCACCGGATGCGGCGCGTAGCCGCGCGAGCGGCGGATCGGCATTTCACCTCCGCGAAAAATTCGCGCGACGGAGTCGTCGCAGTGCACGTGAATGGCGCGGTCGTGCAGCAGAAAATCATCGGCGATGTCGGCCAGCGTGCGCAGCGCTTCCTCGTCGTCCGTGCAGATCGGTTCATCGCTGCGGTTGCCGGAGGTCATTACCAGCGGCCGATCGACGAGCAGCAGGTGATGCAGCGGCGAGTACGGCAGCATCACGCCGATCTCGGGCAGCCCGGGGGTGACGTCGTGGGCGAGGGAAATTGCAGCGTCGGCGCGGCGGCGCAGGAGGACGATCGGGGCCGGGCGCGAACGCAGCAGCTGCGCTTCTGCGTCGCTCACGTGCGCGAACGTGCGCACCTGTGAAACATCGCGCGCCATGACCGCGAACGGCTTCCCGCTGCGGCGCTTGCGCTCGCGCAGGCGCGAGACGGCGGCGTCGTTCATCGCATCGCACGCCAGGTGAAAGCCGCCGATGCCCTTGATTGCCACGATGCGTCCGGCGGCGAGTGCGCGCAGCGCCGACTGCAGCGCGTCTTCGCCGCGGGCGTCGTCGGCGTGCCAGCGCAGCTGCGGCCCGCAGCGCGGGCAGGCCACCGGCTCGGCGTGAAAGCGGCGATCGTGCGGGTCGGCGTATTCCCGTGCGCAGTCCGGGCACAACGGAAAAGTCGCCATCGTCGTGAGCGCGCGGTCGTACGGGATATCGCGGATGATCGTGAAGCGCGGGCCGCAGTGCGTGCAGTTGATGAACGGATACCGAAAGCGCCGATCGCGCGGATCGTACAGCTCGCGCAGGCAGTCCGGGCAGATCGCCACGTCCGGCGCGACGAGGGTGGCGGCGTCGGCGATTCGTTCGCTCTCGACGATGCGGAAGCGGCGTTCGCCGCGCGCCGGCATCTCGGACAGATCGACCGACTCGATGTGCGCCAGCGGCGGAGCTTCCGAGTTCAGTGAGTTCACGAACGCATCGAGTGCGTGCTCCTGCCCCTCGATTTCGATGAACGCGCCGCGGCTGTCGTTGCCGACGAAGCCGCCGAGCCCGAGGCGTTCGGCCAGCATGAACACGAACGGACGGAAGCCGACGCCCTGCACCACGCCGCGCACGACCACGCGCCGGCGGAGGAGAGCAGGGGGATGGGAGATGGGGGATGCGGACGGGGAATGGGGAATGGGGGATGGGAGATGGGGCACGTCCGACATATTGAAATATCCTAATTCCCTCTTCCCTCTCCCCTCTTCCCTCTCCCCTTCCGCGTTATTCTTGCGTCATGTCGATTTTCTCCGCGATGCGGGCAGGCACTATCTGGATGCTGCTTCTCGGTGTTTACTTCGCGGCGACGGCGGCGTTTCTCCTGACGGAGCGCAAGGCGCCGAAGTCGACGCTGGCGTGGCTGCTGCTGATGTGGCTGCTGCCGGGCGTCGGCGTGATCGCGTACTTGTTCTTCGGGCGCGACTGGCAGGCGTTCGGCGAAGAGCGCCGCACGCGGCGCATGCTGCGGCGCACGCTGCTCGCGCCGCAGCAGATGCAGCAGCTGCAGCGACTGCAGGCGCAGCAGGCGGCGTATCTGCGCGATGATTCCGTGCTCAGCGAATCCCAGCGCCGCACGGTGCGCCTTTTTCTGCGCAATTCGTCGGCGCTGCTGACCGCGCACAATCGCGTGGAGATTTTGCAGAATGCGCAGGAGAAATATCCGCGGCTGCTCGAGGATCTTCGCGCGGCGCGTCATTCGATTCATTTGCAGTATTACATCTGGGAGTCCGACGAGTTCACCGGCGAGGTGGCCGAGATATTGATCGAGCGCGCGCGCGCCGGGGTGCAGGTGCGCGCGATGTACGACTGGATCGGCTCGCTCGGCGCGCTCGACCGCGGCTACGTGCGTCGCCTGCGGGCGGCCGGCGTGCGTTTCGAGCCGTATCTGTTCTCGCAGAAGCTGCACGACATCGGCTATCGGAATCATCGCAAAATCGTCGTCGTCGACGGCGACGTCGGCTACCTCGGCGGGATGAACATGAGCCGTGAACACCTGACCGGTGGCAAGCATTTTCCTGCGTGGCGCGACACGGCGTTTCGCGTGCAGGGCGAAGCGTCCACGGCGCTGCAGATGGTGTTCGCCGTCGGTTGGTTCAACACGACGCGCGAGATGCTGACCGAGCCGCGCCTGTACGAATCCTCGCGCCCGGACGAGATCACGCCGATGCAGATCATCTCCGGCGGCCCCGACTCGGAGTGGGGCGCCCTGCGCCAGATGTACTTTCGACTGATCACGCAGGCGACGCAGCGTATCCTGCTGCAGTCGCCGTTTTTCATTTTGGATGAGAGCATCGCCGAGGCGCTGAAGACCGCCAGCCTGGCCGGCGTCGACGTGCGCGTGATGCTGCAGCCGCGCGGCGGCGTGTATCAGGTGCCGTATCGTGCCGGCCTGACGTTTTGCGAAGATGTGGCGCGCGCCGGCGCGCGCGTGTACTTCTACGGTCCGGGATATTTCCATCCGAAGACCATGGTGATCGACGACCGCATCTGCAGCATCGGCACAGCGAACTTCGATACGCGCAGCACCAGCATCAACTACGAGACCAACGCCGTGTTCTACGACGCGAACATGACGCAGCGCCTGGCGCAGGATTTTCAGGACGACATCGCATCGTGCACGGAATTCAACTGGCAGGAATATCGCCGGCGACCGTGGCGCACCCGCTTCATCGATTCGGCGTATCGCCTGCTGTCGCCGTTGCTGTAGTGGTGGCGGAC